>RZYB01000075.1 GCA_009930495.1 Deltaproteobacteria bacterium | reverse complement strand
ATTGCGGTTTGTGGCCGCCACCAGCCGGAAATTGCTGCTCATTTCCTTCGATCCGCCCACCGGGCGATAGCTGCGGCCCTCCAGGACGCGGAGAAAAACCTTTTGCACGGACAGGGGAAGCTCGCCGACCTCGTCCAGAAACAGGGTGCCACCGTCGGCCTGGGTGACCAGGCCCGTGGACCGGCTGTCCGCGCTGGTGAAGGCGCCCCGTTCATGGCCGAAGAGCATGCTTTCGGCCAGGGTTTCGGGCAGGGCGGCGCAGTCCACGACCACGAAGGCTTTATTGGACCGGGCGCTGTTGGCGTGAATGGCGCGGGCGAAGAGCTCCTTGCCCGTGCCGGTTTCGCCGGTGATGAGCACGTTGGCGTCCGAAGCCGCGGCCTGGGCCACGATATCCAGACAGGAATTGAGCAGCCGGCTGTTGCCGACGATGCCTTCGCGCCGCAGGGAGACCGGGGCGCGCCGCGCCGGACGGCCGTGGTGGTATTCCAGGGCGCGTTGCGTCAGAACCAGCAGGCGCTGGAGATTGACCGGCTTGGGCAAAAAATTCCAGGCTCCACCCTGAATGGCCGCCTCGGCCGCGTCCGGATTCCGGTCGCTGGACAGAACAATGATTTCCGGCCTCGACGGCACCTCGCGCAGGGTGCCCAGGAATTCCAGGGTGTTTTTCCCACCAGCCTTGTCGCCGAGCAGCACCAAGCCAAAGTCCCCGATATGCAGCATGGCCAAACCCTTGGACAGGTTCGCGGCATGGACCGCGTGCAGGCCGTTTTTGGTCAGTTTTTCCCGCGTGGTCCGGGCAAAGGTGATGTCGCTGTCAATGATCAGGATTTCGCTCATGAATGCGCTCCGTGGACGGATGTCTTGCGGTACAAGAAATGTGACCCCAGGGCCAACCCCGCCAAAGGTGAGAGTGTTCTTCCTGCCATATCCACTATTCGGACCATGCCAGGGCTTGTCATTCTCATACACCCTTGTCGTGTCTCGTCAAGCGAGACACTTCTTTCGTCTCAAGACCGTTATTCTTTTTCTCTCCATGTCTCTTTATGTGTCTATTGCTTTTATTGTAGAAGCAACTTTCTGGTATTTTTGAATAATTACTATTCGGCATGTATTGTGTTTAGGAGACTCGCAAAGGGGCGGGCGTAGGGTCTCGCGGAGAGCGTTCTTTCACAGTCGATGAAGTTGATGAATAATTCTCGGATATTGTCATGTCGCATGGAGACAGTGAATGTTCCCTTGTCTCTTTGTAAAAAGCCAAGGTTCCGCGACTAGGATGACCCGACGTGAAGGAGGCAGGGATGAAACGCAAATGGGACGCCAGGACCAAGGCGCGGATAGTGCTCGAAGGACTCATGGGCGGAAATGTAAATGAAATTTGCCGCGTTCATGATCTCCGTCCAGGGCTGTATTATAAATGGCGTGGGTATTTTCTGGATCATTGCCATAGCGTGTTCGAAGAGCAACCCAGGCCGCCAACACAGTCTGATTTAGTCCTGGAGAACGAGAAACTCAAGCGATTGGTGGGTGAATTGACCCTGGAACTGAACAAAAACATTCGGTGAACACGGGACAAGGGGGATGACATGGCCAACAGGATCGGGGTGTATGTCTGTCATTGCGGGTCCAACATCGCGGGCAAGGTGGATTGTCCGGATGTGGCCAAGTTCGCGGCGGGGCTCAAAAACGTCGCGGTTTCGCGGGATTACCAGTTCATGTGCTCGGATCCCGGCCAGGAGATGATCATCCGGGACATCCGCGAGCACGGGCTGGACCGGGTCGTGGTCGCGTCCTGTTCGCCCCGCCTGCACGAGAAGACGTTTCAGAAGGCCTGCGCCCGGGGCGGCCTCAACCCCTACCTCATGCAGCACTGCTGCATCCGTGAACACTGTTCCTGGGTCACTGCGGACAAGGTCGAGGCCACGCGCAAGGCCAAGCATATTGTCGAGGCGGCGGTGCGTCGGGTCGGCAGACACCAGGAGCTGCATTCCCGCGAAGTCGGTGTCCTGCCCGATGTGATGGTCGTGGGCGCGGGCATCGCCGGCATCCAGGCCGCCCTTGATATCGCCAAATCCGGACACAGGGTCATTTTGGTCGAACAATCCCCGTCCATCGGCGGGCACATGGCCCAGTTCGATAAAACTTTTCCCACCCTGGATTGCGCGGCCTGTATTTCCACGCCCAAGATGGTGGCCGTGGCCCAGGAACCCAACATCGAACTTCTGACCTGGACCGAGGTGGAAGAGGTTTCGGGTTTTGTCGGCAACTATACGGTCACTGTCCGACGCAAGGCGAGATATGTGCGCGAGGACATGTGCACCGGTTGCGGCGCCTGTCTGGAAAAATGTCCGACCAAGGTTCTCAGTGAATTCGAGGAAGGCATCGGCATGCGCCGGGCCATTTACCGCAATTCCCCCCAGGCCGTGCCCAGTACGCCGGTTATCGACGCCGCCCACTGTAAAATGCTGACCAAGGGCAAGTGCGGCATCTGCCAGAAAACCTGTCCCACCGGCGCCATTGATTTCACCATGCAGGACCGCCGCGAGACCTATCACGTCGGCAGCGTGGTTCTGGCCACCGGGTACGACACCATGGACCCGACGCCCATGGTCGAATACGGCTTTGGCCGCTATCCGGAAGTTTATACCGCCCTGCAGTTCGAGCGCCTGAACAACGCCGTGGGGCCGACCGGCGGAAAAATCGTCATGAAAAACGGCGAAATGCCCAAGAGCGTCGGCATCATTCACTGCGTCGGCAGCCGCGACAAGAACTACCACGAATACTGTTCCCGCACCTGCTGTATGTACGCCCTCAAGTACGACCATCTCATCAAGGACAAGGTCGGCCATGGGTGCGACGTCTACAATTTCTACATCGACATGCGTTGTTTCGGCAAAGGCTACGAGGAATTCTACCGCCGGGTCCAGGAAGAGGGCGTGACCTTCGTGCGCTGCCGGCCCGCGGAAGTGGTCCAGGAAGACGGCAAGCTCGTGGTCGTGGGCGAGGACACCCTGCTTGGGGTCCATATCCGCGTGCCCGTGGACATGGTTATTCTGTGCACGGCCATGGAGGCCCGCAAGGACTGCACGGACGTGGCCCGCGTTTTCGGCGTGGCCCAGGGTCGGGACGGATTTTTCCTGGAAGAGCACCCCAAGCTCGGACCCGTGTCCACGGCCTCGGACGGCATCTACCTGGCCGGAACCTGTCAGGGCCCCAAGGATATCCCCGACGCCGTGGCTCATGCCTCGGGCGGAGCCGCCCAGGCCCTGGCCCTGGCCGCGCGCGGCGTGGTGTCCATTTCTCCGACAACCTCGTGGATCAACCCGGACGTGTGCATCGGGTGCAAGGTCTGCATCGGTCTGTGTCCGTATTCGGCCATAGAATTCGACGAGCGTCGCCATATCGCTGTCATCAATGAGGCCATGTGCAAGGGCTGCGGCAGCTGCGCCGGGTACTGTCCGAGCGGAGCGGCCCAGGTGAAGCACTTCCGTCAAACCCAGGTTTTCAATGAAATCGATGGTATGTTGGACCCGTTGCCGGATTTCACGATGCCGGCCGGGGACGTTTCCGTAACCGCGAACCAAGCAGGGGCGTGAGGAGGATCGCATGAATCAGGAATTCGAACCCGCCATTCTGGCCTTTGTCTGCAACTGGTGTACGTACACGGCCGCCGACCTGGCCGGCACCTCGCGCATGACCCAGCAGCCCAATGTGCGGCTGGTGCGCATGATGTGCACGGGCATGGTCGACCCCAAATACGTCATCAAGGCCCTGCTTTCGGGAGCGGATGGCGTTCTCGTCAGTGGCTGTCATCCAGGGGACTGCCACTACATCAATGGCAACTACAAGGCCCGCCGGCGGGTACGCCTGTTGAACGAGATTCTGGAACAATTCGGCATCGACAAGCGCCGGGTGCGCCTGACCTGGGTCGGCGCCAGCGAGGGCAACGAATTCGCGGCCACGGTCAATAATTTCATCAACGACATCAAAGAACTGGGGCCCCTGGATAGTCGGGGCATGGCAGCTCTGTAGGCACGGGAGGACACATGGCCACCACTGCGCGCATTGAAGTCGACGGACAGGGTCCTGTCCGGGCCTTGCAGAAGTTTTTCAAGGATCTGCTGGGCGACGCGTCCCTGTCCGGAATCATGCTTCCGGTCCACCTTTTCAACCACGGCATGCCCATGCCAACCCTGGTCACCGATCCGGAAATGCTGGATCGGGCCGATCCCCTGGCGCCGGCCTTCCCCATGAACAGCGCCCGTCTGGTTTCCCGCCTGACCAAGGGCCCCTTGGGCGAGCGCGTCGCCGTTGTCATGCGGCCCTGCGAGATCCGGGCCTTTATCGAGCTGGTCAAGCTCAATCAGGGCTCCATGGAGGAAATCATCCTTATCGGCGTGGATTGCCTGGGCGTTTACGATAACGTCCATTACGGCGAATTTGTCGGCCAGCGCGAGGCCATGGCCGCCAGCGTCGATTTTCACACCGCCATGGCCAAGGGCGAGGTCCCGGCCGGTCCGGCCCTGGCCTCGGCCTGCCGGGTCTGTGAATATCCCGCGCCCCAGGGGGCGGACATGGTCATCGGACTGTTTGGCGGCGATCCGACCAAGGCCGTCACGGTCATGGCCGCCAGCGCCAGGGGCGAAGCCCTGCTCGGAGCCATGAACCTGCCGGCGGGGGATTCCGGGGAAAAGCGCGACGCGGCCCTCAAATCCCTGGTCGAGACCCGCATTCAGGCCCGCGACGCCATGATGGCCCGCGTGTCCGAAGAAACATCCACCCTGGAAAAGCTGGCCGATTATCTCTCCGGCTGCGTGAACTGCTACAACTGCCGGGTGGCCTGTCCGGTCTGCTACTGCAAGGAATGTGTCTTCAACACCGATGTCTTCGACCACAAGCCCTGGCAGTATCTGGGCTGGGCCAAGCGCAAGGGAAGCCTCAAGCTGCCCACGGACACGGTTTTTTACCACCTGACCCGCATGGCCCACATGAGCACGGCCTGTATCGGCTGCGGACAGTGTTCCAACGCCTGCCCCAACGGCATCGAGGTCATGGAGCTGTTCCGGACCGTGGCCAGCCGGACACAGAAGAGTTTCGGCTACGAACCCGGCCTGAGCCTGGATCAGGCTCCGCCGCTGACGGTATTCAAGGAAGACGAATTCCAGGACACGGTCTCGCACCTGGCATGAGCTGGAGGAGGACGAAATGCGGAAACAATACGGCGCTTTGGTAGTGGGTGCGGGTATCGCCGGCATCCGGGCGGCCCTGGATCTGGCCGTGACCGGTCACAAGGTGGCACTGATCGACAAGAGCCCCAGCCATGGCGGCATCCTGACCCAGTTGGATTATCAGTTTCCTTCGGACCATTGCGGCATGTGCCGGATGCTGCCGCTCATGAACCGCGACTCGGCCAGCCAATTCTGTCTGCGCAAGGGGCTGTTTCACGACAATATTGATCTTATGCTGTCCACGGAGCTGGCCTCCCTGGAAGGCGAGCCGGGTAAGTTCTTCGTCAGCCTGAAGCGGCGTTCGCCGCTGGTCAATCCGAACAAATGCGTCAGTTGCGGCAAGTGTTCGGAGGTTTGCCCGGTGCGTGTGCCAAGCGAGTTCAACGCCGGCCTGACGCAGCGTGCGGCCATTCATCTGCCCGTGCCCCATGCCATCCCCAACCATTATGTTCTTGATCTGGACAACTGCATCCGCTGTTGGAAGTGCCATGAGGTCTGTCCCACCGGGGCCATTGATCTTAAGTTCGAGGAGCGGGCGCGGTTTGGCATCCTTATCGCCGACGAGGATCCGGACGTGCGCGCCTTGGTCCGCGAAAGCCTGGAGCATCTGCGCTTCCCGGTTCTGGAGGCGGCCAGCGGCCAGGAGGCCCTGGATCTGCTTGAAGGCGGCGCGGATGTCGGATTCCTGCTTGTCGGGCTCAACCTGACCGGCGTGGACGCCCAGCGTGTCATGGCCCGTGGCCGGGAACTGCGGCCGGATCTGCCCGTGTCCGTCCTGGCCGAACCCGGCCAGGAAGAGACGGCCGCGGATCTGGTGCGGCGCGGCGCGCGCGACACGCTCATGAAGCCGCTGGCCGCCAAGACCTTCGTGCCCTGGCTGGACAAGCACTACATGCGCATCGTGTCCGACACCACCGAGGAATTGCAGGTCAGCGCCGTGATTCTGGCCGGCGGATTCCAGTGCTACCATCCGGACATGGATCCCAATGGTGGCCGCGACGTGTGGGGTTACGGCCATCCGGCCGTGCTCACGGCCGTGGAGTTCGAGCGCCTCATGAGCGGCACGGGCCCAACGGGCGGCAAATTGCTGCGGCCCGGTGACGGCAAGCCCGTGCGTTCCATCGCCTGGATTCAATGCGTGGGCTCGCGCGACGTGCAAAAGAACGCCAATTTCTGTTCCTCGGTCTGCTGCATGTTCTCCATGAAGGAGGCCATGCTGGCCAAGAAGGCCACGGGCGGCGAGGTGGACACGACCATCTTCTACATGGACATGCGCACCTTCGGCAAAGGCTGGGACGATTACAGGCAGCGGGCCGTGGACAACGGTGTGCGTTTCGTGCGCACCCGCCCCCATTCGGTCGTGCCCACGGAGGATGGCGGAGTGGCTTTGGAATGTCTGCTTGAAGACGGCGAGCGCCATCACGAGGCCTTCGACATGGTCGTTCTGGCCGTTGGCGCCCGGCCTCCGGCGGGCATGGATGCTTTTGCCGTGACAGCGGGCATCGACACCAACGAATGGGGATTTTGCCAGACCCAGCCCTATGCGCCCGAGCGCACCAGCCGGGTTGGCGTGTTCGCGGCCGGAGCCTTTGGCGAACCCAAGGATATCTCCGAATCCGTCATGCAGGCCGGGGCCGCGTCCGAGGCGGCGGCGCGCATGATCAAGATTTATGATGTGCTCGGACCGGCCCCGCCCGCTCCGGAACCGGAATACCCGGACGTTTCCCGCGAGCCGGCGCGGACCATGATCGCCGTGTGCACGTCCTGTCCGACCCTGGGCAAATGCGTGGATCTGGAAGCCCTGACCAACACCGTGGCCCGCGTGCATTCGGTGCATGACGTGGTTCATGTCGGTCAGGCCTGCACCGAACAGGGCTGGACGCAAATTCGCGAGGCCGCGGTGGCCAACAAGCCCAATCGGATTTTGATCGGGGCATGCATGCCCTATGCCTACATTCCGCGCCTCAAGGAGCTCGGGCGGACTGTTGGGCTCAACCCGGCCCTCATGGACGTGGTCGATGTCCACACGCCGACGTTCAGTGGCCGCGACGCCGTGGACGTGGCGCGCGAGATTTTTTCCACTCTGTCCATGGCCGTGGCCAAGCTTCAGGGTGCGGACCCCACGCCGCCGTCGGTCATGGTTGACGTGTCCCGTTCGGCCCTGGTGGTCGGCGGCGGGCTGGCCGGCATGACGGCGGCCATGGCCATCGCGGATCAGGGTTATGGAGTCTGCCTGGTGGAGGCCGAGGAGGAGTTGGGCGGCATGGCCAAGCGGCTGTTCACCCAGCTCGATGGCACGGACCCGCGCAAATACATGGAAGACCTGGTGGCCCAGGTGGAGAAGCATCCCCGGATCAAGGTTTTCAAGGATTCCCGGGTGGTGCTGTCGCGCGGCAGCGCCGGGCGCTTCCGGTCGGCCATCAGCGGCGATTCCGGAATCTTCCCCCTGGAACATGGCGTGACCATCCTGGCAACGGGCGGGCATGAGGCCAAGATCTACGAAAGCGGCTTCTGCGTGCACAAGTCGGTCATGACCCATTTCGGGCTGGAGGAAAAACTGTCCAGCGGCGCCCTGGACGTCGGCGTTCTCAAGGCCGTGGCCATGATCCAGTGCTGGCGTTCCCGCGACGGTGGCGAGCGCAACTACTGCAGCCGCATCTGCTGCCCGGAAATGCTCAAGAACGTGTTGACCATGAAGGAGCGCAACCCCGATCTGCCCATTTATGTCTTTTATCGCGACATCATGGCCCAGGGCTTTTTGGAGTCCTACTACACGCGGGCGCGTCAGGCCGGCGTGATCTTCATCCGCTACGATTTGGACAATCCGCCCCAGGTTGCCTTTACCGACGGCAAGCCCGTCATCACGGCCCTGGACCCGGTTTTGGGCGCCCAGATTCGTGTCGAGGCGGACATTTTGTCCCTGTCCAGCGGCGTGGAACCCAACGACGTGGAAGACCTGACGGAAATCTTCGGGGTGGAAGTGGATAAGAACGGATTCTTCCAGGAGGCCGACAGCAAATGGCGGCCGGTGGAGTTCATGAAGCAGGGCATCTATATGTGCGGTCTGGCCCATTCGCCCCGTCGCATGGCCGATGCCGTGGCCTCGGCCAAGGCCGCGGCCCAGCGGGCCATGCGCATCCTGGCCGCGGGCAAGGTTGCCCGCGAGAACGTGGTGGCCGTGGTCCGTCCGTCCTTGTGCTCCTTGTGTCAGGCCTGCATCGCGGCCTGTCCCTACGGGGCGCGCAGCGTGGACCTGGAAAACGAGGTGGTCCGGGTGGACGAGATGCTTTGTCAGGGTTGCGGTGCCTGCGCGGCCGTGTGCCCAAACAGCGCCACGGTGCTGGGCAGCTACCATGACGGCCCGATGATGGCGGTGATCGACGCCGCCCTGGAACAACTGGCGTAAGCCAAGGGAAGGTGGATCATGAACCAGACGAAACCCCAGGCCTGGAGCCCGGACCCCGAAACCCGGGAGATTCTTGCGGAACTGCGCGGGGAACTCGGGGCCTGCATGCAATGCGGGACATGCACGGCATCGTGCCCCAATGGCTTCGCCATGGACGTCACGCCCCGCCAGATGTGGCGGATGGTGCAGTTCGGGATGCTGGACCGCATTCTGGAAAGCAGGACATTTTGGATGTGTTCGTCCTGCTACATGTGCACCTTGCGCTGCCCGCGCGGTCTCAAGCTGACCCGCGCCATGGGCGCCCTGAAGCGCTTGGCCCGGCTGCGCGGAACGTGGAAGGTGCGCAAGAACAGCGCTTTTTACGACGCCTTCATGGACAACGTGGAAAAATACGGCCGCGTGCAGGAGACAAGCCTCATGCCCGGCTATTTTCTGAAAAGCCGCGACCCGCTGCTGCCTTTGCACTACCTGCCCCTGGGTGTGCGTATGATGCGGGTCGGCAAGCTGCATGTCCCCGACACCAGTCAGAAGGGCCGCCTCAAGGAGCTTTTCGCCAAGGTGCGGGAAATGGAGGACCAGTCATGAGATACGCCTACTATCCGGGTTGTTCGCTGCGGGAGAGCGCCCAGGAGTTCGATGTGTCCGTGCGCGCCGTGATGGACAAGCTGGACGTGGAACTCATCGAAATACCGGACTGGACCTGTTGCGGCGCCAGCGCCGCCGAGCCGGTCAGCGAGCTCATGAATTACGCCCTGCCGGCCCGCAACCTGGCCCTGGCCGAAAAGGAATTGCCGGGACTGTCCGTTTTGTCTCCGTGCAGCGCCTGTTATCTTAACCTGTACAAGGTCAACCGGGAGGTGGTCGGCAACAAGGTTTTGCACGGCCGGGTCAACGAGGCCCTTGGCGCCTGCGGTCTGGCTTATGACGGCAAGGTGACGGTGCGGCACATCCTGGACGCCCTGGTCCTGGACATTGGCCTGGACGCCGTTCGGGAGCGGGTCGTGCGCGATCTGAACGGCATGCGCGTGGCTCCGTACTACGGCTGCCAGGTGCTGCGGCCGTATGCCGCCTTCGACGATCCGCGACATCCCGTGACCATGGACCAGACGCTTACGGCCATGGGGGCCAAGGTCCACGAATGGGACATGGGCGCGAGGTGCTGCGGGGCGTCGCTCATGGTCACGCACCCGGAAGTGGCCATGCATTCCGTGGCCGCCATTCTGGAGGCGGCCGAGGGTGCGGATGCCATCGCCACGGTCTGCCCTTTGTGTCAGATGAATCTGGAAGCCTACCAGAATGAATCGGCCGCCGGGGGCCACCATGTGCCCATTTTGTATCTGACCCAGCTCATGGGCCTGGCCTTTGGCCTGGAGGAACCGTCCGTGCTGTTGGAAAAGAACATGAGTCTGAGCGGGAGCATACGGGCCGGAATCAGGGATCGGGCCTGGCGGCATGAGTCGCCGGGCGCGGAGGAGACGGCCCAGGAATCAGCAAAGCAACCCTAACCAAGGGAGGGAGTTATGTTTAAGGACATCATCGTTGGCGTGACGCCCACTGGCGTGGATGGATGCGCGGTGCGCACGGCTGTGCAGTTTGCCAAGAAGTTCGATGCCAATCTGTATCTGGTGCACGTTGCCGGCATGGATCAGGGGTGGGGTTCCATCGAGACCCTGGAGGCTTCGGGCGAGACGGGCCGCCTGGAAGGCCGCATCCGTGACATGTACGGGTATTTGTTGAACGATTTGCCATCGGCCCATGTTCAGGTCGTGCCCGGAATTCCGCACAACGAGCTGCTGCGCCTGGCCCGCAAGAAGGACACGGATCTCGTCATCATGGGCCCGCACACCAAGGAATACGAGGAAAAGCGCTCCCAGATGTGGGGCATGGCCGGCAGCACCTTGGAACGGGTCAGCCAGAAGGCGCGTTGTCCGGTCATGATCGTGCATCGCGACATAAGCTGTGAAGATCCTGTTTTCTCCAAGATTCTGGTGGCCACGGATTTTTCCGAGCAATCGGAATGCGCGGTCAGCTACGGCGGTCAGATGGCCCGGCAGTACAAGGCCGGCCTGACCCTGATGAACGTGTCCGAGACCAGCACGGATTCACCCGAAAATAGGGCGGCCCTGGAGGACCGTCTGCGCAAGGAATACGGTGACCGGCTGCAGGGCGTGGCCACGTGCGACTATGTTGGACGGTGCGGGCGCCCGGCCATGGAGATTTTGAACATGGCCAAGCAGGTCGGCGCCGATCTGATCATCATGGCCCACCATTCCAAGGCCGACGACCCCGAGGAAGCCTTTTTGGGCTCCACGGTGGTCCAGGTGTCCATCAACGCGCCGTGTCCGACCATGAGCGTCAACCGGCATTTCGATTTGCGGTGCGGCCTGATGTACGACCAGACCGGCGAGGTGACCAACGTTTCGGCCACGGCATAGCCGGCCGCCAAAAGCGACGGATCACGGCGACAACGGCGGGGGCCCTCCGGGGCCCTTGTCCGGATTGCCCTTAAACACTCCATTTCGGGGGATACCGGAATGCTGAACGGAAAAGTTATCGAGGTCGGCCACGGCAAGAGCACCTTTATGCGTAAGGTTCAGGAGCTTTTGCCCGAGGGCGGCAACTTGAATATGTGTCTGACCTGCGGGGCCTGTTCGGCCGGGTGTCCGGCCTCTGGCCTGGAAGGCATGGACCCTCGCAAATTTCTGCGCATGGCCGCCCTGGGCCTGGACGAAGAGGTCACATCCACGCCCTGGGTCTGGATGTGCACCATGTGTCAGCGCTGTATCTATGTCTGTCCCATGAAGATCGACATTCCGCGTTTGGTCTACGAGGCCAGGGCCGCCTGGCCCAGGGAAACGCGGCCCAAGGGTATCATGGGATCGTGCGATATGGCGCTTAAGACCGAAAGCGGCAGCGCCATGGGCGCCTCGCCCGAAGACTTTGGCTATGTGGTCGAGGATGTCTTGAGCGAATGCCGGGAATCCCAGCCGGAGTTCGCGGATATGGAGGCCCCCATCGACAAGGAGGGCGCGGAGATTTTTCTCAACCAGAATTCCCGCGAACCCGTGACCGAGCCCGACGAGCTGCTGCCTCTGTGGAAAATCCTGCACATCGTCGGTGCTGATTGGACCTATGGTTCGCGTGGCTGGGCCGGCGAAAATTACTGTATGTTCCTGGCCGACGACCAGAACTGGGAGCACCTGACGCGACAGTCGGCGGAGAAAGCCAGCGAGTTGGGGTGTCGGGTCTTTCTCAATACGGAGTGAGGGCACGTCACGTATTCAGTCCGGGCCGGACTGGAAAAATTCGGTATCGAGCATCGTTTCGAAGTCAAAAACATCTACGAATACTACGCCAAATGGATCAGGGAGGGAAAACTCAAGGTCAATTCCGATTGGAACAAGGATCTGGGCATCACCTTCACGGTGCAGGACCCCTGCCAGATTGTGCGC
>RZYB01000074.1 GCA_009930495.1 Deltaproteobacteria bacterium | reverse complement strand
ATGCCCTCGATGAATTCCACCGAGGACAGGATCGTTTCCATCATCTTTTCGGCATGTTCAAGCTTGCCTTCGGTCTTGCCGTCCTCGTAGCCTTGCTGGCGCTGCTGGGTGTACGCCTCCTCCGCCTCGCGCAGGATGTCCCGGGCGCGTTCCCCGGCGCGGTCCAGAATTTCCTGGGCTTCGAGGAGCCGGGCCGCGTCGTAGGCCTTGAGCACGCGTTGGCCGGCCTGGGGCAGAATTTTGTCCGTGGTCAATCGAAACATGGAGCCCATTGCGGCGCGACCTCCCGAAGCAGAATTTTCTTGAAGCCAAACCAGATCCGTCGCCCGAGCTCCGGAGTCGTGAGTAGGGGATCGTCCAGGCCCGGAAAATCGGCGTCGTGGTCCGGGTCATGCGGGATTTGGTCCGGATGCCACAGTCGGAGCAGGGCCTGGGGCCATTGCGCCCAACAGCTTTCAAGCGCCATGCGTCCATGCGCCAGGACGCGTTGGGGAAGAGGCATGTCCTCGTGGCCGTGGGCAAAGACCTCGGTCAAGGATCCGAGCTGGAAACGGCCGCGTTCCAGGGCATAGGTGATGAGCTCCGTTCCCAGAATCCGGCGCGCGTCCAGGACCTCTTCGCGGCGGATCAGTCGCGCCAGTTCCCGGGCATGGATGGCCGCGCCGAACAGGCGTGCCGTTCGGGCCAGCACTGCTGGCTCGATCAGGGCCAGCCGCCGCGATTCCTCGGTGAAGTCCCAGAAGCCGTCCGGGGCGGTGGCGAAATGTTTTCTGGCCCGTGGATTGTTCCAGATCGCCGAGGCGTCCAAGCCGGGAATGTCCGTCAGAATCCGGGGCGGCGGCGCGTTCCGGCCGTCATCAAGGCCGTTGAAAGCCAGGATGGCCTGGAAGAGTTCCGGTTTGTCGCGGATGAGATGTGAAAAAAAATCCTTATGCATGCCCAGGCCTCCGGGCTGGCCGTCTGGCCAATGGGAACGGTTGGCGATCGCGGGGGGCTTCCGGGTGGATTCCCGCGCGACAGGTCGGGCGGGTGTCCGTGGACGGGTGGCTGTTTGTCACGGTTGTTGGTCCTCGGACGGGGCCGCTTCCTGGGTTTTGCGTCCACGGCGGCGCAGAAATTCATGGGCGGCGAGCAAAATGGCGCCGGCGCAGGTCAGGGCCACGGTCAGGATGGCGCCCACCAGCACGTACGGCGGCCCGTCGGCGGGCATGTAGGGGATGCCCAGAAAATGCTCTTGCGGCGCCATGGGCACGGACACGGCTTCCCGTACCGGCACGAGCATGACCGAAACACGGTCCGGGATCAGGTTGGGCACGGCCTTGGCCGTGACCTCGCGCACCCTGGCGACCAGATCGACCACCGGGGAATCCGGGAGATGGCGCAGAAACACCGCTGCCGATGGCAAGGTGCTCTTGTCCGTGGATTGCTCGGCGCCAGCCGGCACGACGTGCACCCTGGACGTGAGCACGCCGTCGATGCGTGAAAACGTGTCCGCCAATTCCTGGGAAATGGCGTAGGCGAGGCGAACCTGCTCCTCCGACGGGGACGAGATCATGCCCTGACCGGAGAAAACCTCTCCCAGGTTGGTGAATTCCCGCCGGGGCAGGTTGTTTTCCTTGAGGATTTCCAGAGCCTGGACAATTTGTTGCTCGTCCACGCTGATGGAAAAGCCCTTTTTCCCGGCTGACACCTTTTGGGCGTCGATGTCCCGCTTCAGCAGGGCCGCGAGCATGGAGTTGGCCTGCTCCTCGGTCAGCCCCTGATGGATCTCGACCCGACAGCCGGCCAGAATCAGGGCGAGCGCAAGAAGGACGAATCCCATGGCCAGCCGGCCAAATCCGGTGGGGTTTCGTCGTGGGGGAAAAGCGTTGGATACGGGCATCGAGCAATCCTTTGCGGGTGATTCAGTCCATCAGCCTTTTTGTTTGAGCAGGTTATCGAAAGTTTGAGCCGTTTTTTTGGAAGCCTGCATGCCGCTTTCGGCGTTCACCTTGAGCATGCCGATCAGGTATTGCATCCGGAACAGGTCCTCGGCCCGCAACTGTCCGGATTCCATGCGGTCGAGAATACCATTCAGCTCGCGCAGCCTGTCCGTGGCCGGGGACTCCGGCGCGGGTGTCGCCAGGTCCCGGGGGAGCTGGTCCGGCACCGCCGTCGGACCGGATGGCGCGAATTCCCGTGGGCCGAAATCGTGGAGACCGTCCACGCCAAGACTGTCGGTCTGATCCGGAATTGCTCCGGGGGCTTCGGGCGGTTGGTGCTCCAAGCCCCCGGAGTCAAAATGCATGGTGTCGATCGTGGACGATGGGTCGCTGGCCGCCGGGGCTGGGCCCCCGGCCAGGGCTTCCTCGAAGGCGCGGACAAGCTCCGGGTCGGGCTGGCCGCTGGGGCCGAAGTCCGAACGCAGTTCCGCCCCGCTGGAAATTCCGCTTTTTTCCAGGGCTTCGAGCAGGCGGCTGGCCAGATTGGCAACGGAGCCCAGTTCCATGCCGGATCGTCCTAGGCCCTGGCGCGTTCAAGCAGGGCCGTGGCCAGCTCGGCCCTGGGACCGTCCTGGTCGGCCAGGGGGACGAGCACGGCCTCGGCCTCCTCGCGCTGTCCGGCCAGGGTATGGCAGAGCCCGAGCATGGCCAGCGCTTCCTGATCGTCGGGAGCGGCGGCGAGCACGGTGTCGCGCAGCAGTTTCTCGGCCTCGGCGAATTCGTTGACCACGATGTGGCTCAAGGCCAGGCCGATGCTGGCCGGGGCCAAGTCGGGATTCGTGGCCAGCAAGCCCTGGTAAATGACGCGGGCCTCCACGACATGGCCCTTGGAGCAGCCCGCGTTGGCGATGTCGACGAGACGTTGGATGTGTTCCGATGTCAGCATGGATTCTCCCTAGCCCGCGCGTTGGGCGAGGCTTTTAAGCATGTCGTTCATGCTCTTGGTGACGGTGGAGAGGGATTCAAGCATGGCGTTATACTGACCAAGTTCGAAATTGAGCATGGCCATCTGTTCGGGGCTGGCGGATTCACTGTTCTGCAATTCCTTCATTTTTTGCTCGATGCTGGACCCGCGCTTGCTCACGGCCTCCATGCTGGTGTCGAACAGATTGCCCAAATTCAGTCCCGGGGTTCCCGATATGGTCATATGTACCTTCCTTGTCCGTTTGATGGCGGGCGTTGTCGTGGGATCAGGCCGGCAGCTTGTCCAGAATGCTTCCGGCCGCCTGGATGATGTCGCGGGTTGTCCGGGCCACGGTCATGTCGTCGGGGGACAGCCCCCGGTCCATGGCGCGGCGGATGTCCATGTCCATGTTCAGCAGATCGTTCCGGATGGGTTGCAGCCCGGAGCCGGACGGATCGTTTTCCAGCATTTCCAGCACTGAAACAAAGGGTTCACTCATCGGCGCCTCGCAGTTTGTGGATGGTTACAATTCCATTTTTGAGGAGTTTTAATTCCTTGTGCCCAATATGTTCCAGGGTGTGCCCGCTCGGCAGCAGGCCGCCCTCGAAAATGCGTTCGCCCGTGGCCAGGGAAACAAAGCGCATGGGCGTCAGGGTCACGCCCGTGACCTGGATGGCGGCGACGGCCGCGTCCTCGCCTGGGCCGGCGGGAACATCGGAGCCGGGCACGCTTGTTCCGGGTCCGGGATCGTCGCCGGACGGCGCCGGAGCCGAAATTCCGCGCGCGATGGGCGCGATTCGGGGGGGCGCGATGTCCGGCTGGGTCGCGGCGAGAATTTTGAACGGTACCGGTTTGTCGAGGCGTTGCTGGACCTCGGCCATGGTCGTTTCCAAAACATGGCGTTGGCTTGCGGTAAAGGTTCCGGAAAGCGTGACCAGTCCGGGGTGGTAGTCGACGCGGACAAAGTCCATTTCCACCTCGGCAAGCAAGCCGTCCAGTTCCTTGGCCACCGCGTCGGCGTGGACGATGTCGCGGGTCAAGGCCAGGGGAATCTGTCCTTGAAAGTCCGCCAGCACAGCCGCGAAGGCCGTGTCCTCCACCTGGCGGTCCGCCATGTAGCCGCGCACCGTGTACCCGTGTCCGCCTTCGGGATCCTTGCGAATTTCGGGAAACAGGCCCCGGCTGTTGAAGGCAAAGGCCAGTCCTCCCGCGCGGTCCGCCTCGACACGGATGTCGAGTTGAATCGGTGCATGCAGGCTTTGGGCCAGACGCAAAAGCCGGGCGCGTTCGGAGTCGCTGTCCACGCTGCCCCGGATGGTCAACATGGCGTCCCCATCCGTTGCGGTCAGGGCGGGAAATGAATTTTGAGCAAGAATTTCTTGGAGTTGTGTCGCGGTTATGGCTGTTGGCGCGGGTCGGAACTCGTAGGAAACGGTCAAGGCGCCAAGGCAGAGCAGCATGATCGCCGCGCGCAGTAGTTTTTTGATCGTGCCATTGGCGCGCATCAATGCCCGCGAAGTGGGCGTCGCGGCCAGGGAGTTGTCGCCAACGAAGTTGGGGTCCGTCTCGTCCAGGAGCGCGCTCGCGGCGGTTTCCGGGACTGCCGGCCGTTGCGTCGGCGCCTCTGGACTTTGTTCACGCGGCTTGGACATGGCCTCGAAAACATCGCGCCAGGCCTCGGGTGCCTGATTGGCCGGCAACCAGGCCAGCAGGGTTGTTCCGAGCAGGCACGCGGTGCCTGGGAGCCAGGCGCTTCCCTGGGCGGCGGCTGGCTGGCCGTCGATGATGGCCTGACTATCAAGGGGCGTGACGAGGACATCCGGCCCGGCTCCGGCCTCTGGCGCGGCAACCCGAACAACGGCGTGCCGGGCGGCCAGACCGTGATCGGTTAAAATGATGTCGCAGGAATCGTCGCCGCCAAGCAGGTGATCGCCCGGAGGCAGAACGATTTCCGCGCCGAGATGCGGGCCGGAGAAAACGCGCAGCCGGATGTCGCCGTCGGAACTCATGGCGCGGGCTCCATGCCCGTTTCGGTCGTGGCGGCCGGTGTTTTCTGGCTGCCGGCGCGCGCGTGGGCGCAGCCGCCGTGCGTCGGGCGTTGTGGGCGTTGCGAAAAATCGGCCTGGGTCGGACTTTGGCGCATGGCCGGATCGTCCACCCGGTCCGGGATGGGTGGCAGGTCCGTGAGGTCGATGACCCGTGGCGTGATCAGGATGAGGCGTTCCATGCGTTTGTTGCTTTTGGACGAGGTCTTGAACAGGTTGCCCAGGCCGGGAATGTCCTTGAGGATGGGGATTCCGCTTTCGTCCGTGCCTTTTTGTTCATAGTAATAGCCGCCGATGAGCAGACTTTGGCCCGCGCCGACAATGGCCTGGGTGTTGATTTTGGTTTGCTTGATGGGCGGAATGGTTCCGGCCGCGGCCGTGGTCGCGGCGCCGTTGTCGTTTTGGTCGTCCTGGACGCTGACCACGAGCTTGATGGTGTTCTGTCCGGCCTCGTTTTCGATGATATGCGGCGTGACGCGCAACACCGTGCCCGCCTCGACCTTGAACAGGTCCGAGGCTTCGTTGCCCTGAATCGGGATGTAGTAGGTGGTCGTGTTTTCCAGGGTGGCCTGGATGTTGTCCACGGTCAGCACGGACGGGCGGCCGAGCATTCTGGCCTCGCCCTCTTCTTCCAGGGCCTGGACGCGGGCCAGAAAATAGTCCGAGCCCATGGTGTAGATGGTCGAGAGGGACAATCCAGCGCCGGTGGATACCCCCAGTCCCGGCAGGGGCGAGAATTCGCCTGCCGTCGTGGACACTTCACCGCCAAAGCCCCAGCCTTTGCCCGAGGGATCCGCGGCTTGGTAGGTGATCCCCAGCTCCCGTTTGTAGTCCGTGTCGATGTCCACGATGGCCGCGTGGATCTCCACGAGCTCCACGGGTTTGTCCAGGTCTTCGATGACCTTGGCGTAGTAGGGCATGCGGTATTCGGCGTCATGCACCAGGACCGCGTTGACCCGTGGGTCGGCCATGATGCTCGCCGGCGGTCCGGCCGTGGCCGGCTCGGTCGTCGGTGCCGCTTCCTCGGTGTCCTGGCCCAGGGCGGCCAGGCCGGTTCCGGTGAGTTTGTCCACCGTGGCCTTTTGTTGGACGACGCGGGTGGCCGAGGTCGGCGTGCCACCGATCATGGCCCGCAGGATGCTCGCGATGCCGGGGATGGTCACGGTCTTGTCCATGCTGTTGACGGAAATATCCTCGGCCCAGGCATACTTGAGCGGAAACACGCGCATGACGATGGTGTCGCGCTGGGTTTCTTCGTAGGCGGTGGCCGCGCTCATGACCTGTTCGAGGTATTGGGGCGGTCCGGACACGACGATCATGTTGCCGTCCGGGGCCAGGGTCGGTGGCAGTTGCGGGGAAAAGACCGCCGATTGGTGCAGCAGGGTGAAAAGCTTGTCGGCGCTCAGGGCCTTGGGCGTGATAAAGGCCCTGGTCAGCTCGGCGTCATTGAAAAAATGGATGCTGGACCCGATGCGATACCAGGACACGCCAAAGGCCGCGCGCATGCCCCGCAGGAATTTGTCCGCGGGCACGTCATCGAAGCGGCCGCTGATTTTTCCGGTCACGCCGGTGGAGATGGACGCGCTGAGCCCTTGGACGCGGGCGAAGTGCATGAGCACCGTCGGCAGGTCCTGTTGGTCCGCGTAATAGGTGAAATTTTTGGAAAATCCCGCCGGTGTCGGCGGCGCGGCCAAGCGGGGCGGCGCATGGGGCGTCGAAAAGCCGGCGCCCGCGTCCACGGCTGGCCGGGAGGTTGGCCGGGAGGTCGGCTGGGCCGATGCCGTGAACAGATCCACGACCACCCGGTCCGGGTCGGTCAGGGCAAAGACATGGTGCCGCGCGGGAGCTTGGAGGTCGAGGTCGATGACCACTCCCTGGGGGGAGGCCAGGGCATGCACGGTCGAAAGAATGCCGTCGCCAACCGTGCGCGAGGCCGGAACATTGGGCGCCAGCCCCGTTCCGCGCAGGGTGACGCGCAGACGCCGGGTTCCTGGCTTTTCGTCCAGCGTCACCGCGTGTTCCACCGGCGCGGAGACATCCAGAACCACCCGCGTGTGCGTTGGGACAGAATGGTGGCGGACGGCGGTGAGAAGCGGCGCCGCGCCGGCGTTTCCGGCCGCTGCCGCGCTGGCCAGGATGAGGAGGGCAAAAAAAATGACCGTCGTGGCGCGTCTGGTCGGGCGTGCCTGGCTGCGGGTGAAAAGGCGGCGGTTGCTCATGCGGTCAACGTCCAACCGGCCAGGAGAGGTCGAACCCGGACAGGCTGAAGGGAGACGGGGATGCCTGGGGACTGCGTGCGCCGATTTGAACCTGCCACCAGGCGAGATCGTTCAGGAAGTCCTTGGCCACGTCGGGGATCGCGCGGGCCATGTCCGCCGCCATTGCGTCGAGTCCGATGGCGCGGTGCAGTTGCAGCCGGCCGCCGTCGATGGAGAGGGTGGATCTGCGTTTCCGGCTCGCGGCCACGGCGCGTTGCGCGCAGGTTTTGAGAAGCGTCTCGGACTCGGCGTCTTCGCCCGACAGGGTGGTCAGGGTGGAGCGGAAGATACCGGTGCGCCCGTCGGGCGAGAAGAAATCCATGTCCAGGTCTCCTTCGAGGCGGAAGTGGAACACGCCCTCGGCGTCGGGTTGGGTGGGTTTCCAGCCCGCGGCCGAGGTGATGGCGTCGGCGGCTTGTTGCGTCAGGGTCATGCAATCTCCTTGTAAGCCATGGAACTTTTGGGCCAAGGCCCCGATTTTGTCAAACAAGTTTGCTTTTGGATACTTTTCTTCCTCTTTTAGGCCGCGACGTGCCCGGCACCGCCATGATCCGTTGGGGATGGCGTGGCGGTGCCGGTTTGTTTTTGAGCATGGTCAATCAGCCGAGAATCCTGGTTCTGGTTTGATTGGTGCTTTGCTGGATGGAATCCATGGTGGAGAGCATTTTTTGGATCAGTTCACGGAGGCTCTCCTCGAGGCTTTTGAGGGCGTCGGTCTGGGCTCTGGCTCGTTCGATATCGGCGTCCATGAGTTTGATTTCGGCGTCATACATGCCGCTCACGGCCTGGCTGATGGAGCCGACGGTGCCGACGGTACCTCCCGCGGCGGAGTTGAAGCTTTGGACTTTGGTGTTAAGCAGCATGTCGGCATGACCGCGGGCTGCTGTATCCGTGATTTTTGCGTTTTCAGCCGTTCCGCTGGACATCATGCTGTACGACATGAGGCCTTGGGCGATGCTCAGCAAACCCGAAGCGATGCCCATGCACAGCTGGAAAACCGCTTTGTCGCGCATTTCCTCGGCCTGGGCCTCGATTGTGTCGACAATAATGTTGGTCTGCAAGGCACGCTGCTCTGCGCTTTGGCGGCGCTGGTCGGCGGCCAGGTCGCCGACCAGTGCCAGATAATTGGCGCAAAAAGACGGGAGTCCAGCCAGGCCGTTGTCCCACAGGGCTCCTGTGCCCATGGGCGGGGGCAGGGTCGGCAGGGCGGCCGAGATCGAACTTAATGCCTGGGAAAAAGTTTTTCCGGCATTGACCGCCGCCAGCAGGGCTTGATCGATCTGTTCCTTGGAAACATATTCCGATTTGGCAGCCTCCAGGAGCTGGTTGTACTGGGTGGCATTAAATCCATTGATTTGATTGACATTCGTGAAAGACATGGTTCTACCTCATGACCTTTGTCGTGGATGGTTCGGTTCGTCTTGCTAGGCCATGGCCGGCGTGGTCGTTAAAATTGCGGTCTGGGTTTCCGCGCAGCCCTTCACGATTTCCGTGACCTTGGCCATGAGGTCGTTGGCCCGCTCCATTTCATTTTCCACAAGCTTTCTGTCCATCTCGATGGCTTCCTTGATCCGTTCGAGAATGGCCTCAAGCTCCTTGGCGGTGATTTTTGTTTGGGCCACCTTATAGTCCACGACCGCGCTGGCAATGGTCGTGCCTCCCTGGGCCACGTTCAGCCCGGCCGAGGTGAAATTCAGAACTTTCTGCGCCAACACAGTTACATCAAATGCCTTTTGGGCCGCCTGGGAGGTGATGTTGGCCGCGCTGGCCGACGTGCTGGCCAGGCCCGCGCCAATGCTTACGCCGATAGCCGCGACCATGACGGCCATCTGCATGCCGAAGGCAAACCATTTGGCGGTTTCGTCGCTCATGCCCATGGCCTTGCCGAGTTTTTCAAAGCCCGCCATCATGCACACCTTGCCGTCCGTGGCCATGGACAGAACGCTGTCGATGGTCATGGCCATGCCGATGCACCCGGCCACGACGAGCAGGGGGTTTCCGGTCAACACGCCGGCGGCGATGGTCGCCACCGAGGCAATGGCGCCGACGATCATGCCGATGATTTTGAAAGCCTTCAGAAAACCGTTCAACACGGCCTTCTTTTTCATTTCCTCCAATTGCTTGGCCAGTTGCTCCAGCTGTTTGTCGTTGACTTCCTTTTGTTGCGCAGCCTTGAGTTCGAGGCTGTTGACCCCGTCCTTGCAGGCTTGACGCCGGACTTCGTTGCCGATGGCGTTCATCAGCGAATCCAGGGACATGCCGCCGACTGGGGTGGACAAAACGGGCAGTCCGAGTTTTTCCAGGGCTTGGTTGAGTGTTATATCGCCAGCGGCGGGCGGAAGGGTGGACCCCAGCCCCGTCGGCTGTCCTTCGGTCAGTTGTCGCAGAGCCGTGGCGGCATCGATGTTGCCGGTTTGAAAGCGGCTGATGGTCAGTTCATTGCCCATGGCCTCTCCCTCACGCTTTGCCTTCCAGCATTTTCAGAAGTTCGGAGGCCGTGCTCCGGCATTGGACATGGGCCGCGTTTTCCTTTTCGCCCAGGGTGAGCAGTCCTTGCAACGCGCCGATGGCGTTCTCCTTGTCGCCAAGTTTGATGTAGCAGTTGGCGGCGTAAAGGAAGGGGGACGGATCCGACAGACCGCCGGCCACGCCGGCCATGGAATACGCGTCCACGGCGCCCTGGAGGTTGCCATTGGCCTGGCGGCAGCCGGCCAGTCCCATCCAGAAGCGGACTTCCGAGTGTTTGTACAGGCACAGGGCCTGGAAAATGGTCTGCGCGTCGGTGAAATTGCCCGAGGTGTAGAGATTGTAGCCCAGGGAATAGAGCCCCTCGAGAACTTCGGGTTTCATGTTGGCGACGTCGCTGATGCTGGCGCCGTTTTGCATGGCCTTGATGATGGCCTGAATTTCGCTGTCGTTTAAGGGTGCCTCGGCTGCGGGAGACTGGGTGGTGGTCATGGATGCCTCGCTGGCTCGTCCAGAGGTCCGCGCGGGCGCGGACTTCCGGACGGATGATGCTGGTTTTGGATTATGGGTGACCTGGTTTTCTCGTCGATTGCGGCCTACTGGCCACGGGCGATGTTGGTCAGCACCTGGTTGGCATTGCTGATGGCCGTGTTGGCGCCCTGCAGGAAGGAATTGTACTGACCGATGAAATCCTGCAGATAAACCATGAGGGTCTGGGTCTTGCTGCCGATCTGTTCCTGGTAGTTGGTCAGGGATTTGAGGTTGTATTCCCATTCCTTTTCCGTATGAGCGTTGTCGCCACCCGTTTTGTCGTAAGAAAGCCCCCGCTCGTCGAAGAATGTCTTCATCGCCGGCGACATTGCCGTGGCATTTTTGCCGGTCTTGGCGGCGTTCATCTGCGTGCGCGCGGCTTCGATCATGTCGGCGCAGGCTTTTTGTTCGGCCTGGATGTCCTGGATTTGTTTCATGTAGTCGTTGGCCTGGCTCTTACATATCTGGGACTGGGCCATCTGCAGCTTGGCGAACATCATCTGGATGCCGCCGGCCGGGCCGAGGTCGATATCGGCCATGATCTGGGAAAGATTCTGTGTTCCGGTGACGGGAGTGGTCATGGTGGTATCCTCTTGTGTCGTGAAGGGTTTTATTGGCCGCGGGCGATGTTGGTCAGCACCTGATTGGCGTTGCTGATGGCCGTATTCGCGCCCTGCAGGAAGGAATTGTACTGTCCGATGAAGTCCTGCAGGTAGACCATGAGGGTCTGGGTCTTGCTGCCGATCTGTTCCTGGTAGTTGGTCAGGGATTTCAAGGTGTAATCCCATTCGTCCTTGCCCAGGATGTAGTCCTTGTCCGCGTTGGGGTAGCTGAGGCCGCGTTCGTCCATGAAATCCACGAGTTCCTGGGGCATGGGGTAGCAGTCTTTCCCCCTTGTGGTCGTGCCGCTGATGCTGGCGATGCCGACGCCCTCTCCATTCTTGCCTTTGTTCTGAAGATCCCGGGCCGTGGCGATCATGTCGGCGCAGGCTTTTTGTTCGGTCTGGATATCCTGGATCTGCTTCATGTAGTCGTTGGCCTGGCTCTTACATATCTGGGACTGGGCCATCTGCAGCTTGGCGAACATCATCTGGATGCCGCCGGCCGGGCCGAGATCGATATTGGCCATGATTTGGGAAAGACTTTGGGTTCCTGTTACTTCGGGCATGGTTTTTCCCTTGCTGTCGCGGAGTTGTTGTGGAGCCTGGGTATGGGGGTTAGAGTCGTACCGCGCCGCGGCGTCCCGCTCCGGGGACCTTGCCTCCGGTTGTCGGCGTCGGTGCCGCCTGTGCCGCGCGGGCCGAACCTTCGCGTTTGGCCTTGTCCTGGGCCTCGGCCATCATTTTTTGCACTTCCGGCGGAAGTTCCGCGTTAAGAGATTCCTGTATCTCGCTCTGGGAAAATCCCAGCGCCTTGAGCTGCCCTTCGTACTGCGCGTCGAGTCTGGAGAGTTCTTCTCCCAAAGCCTTGAGTTGTTCCTGCTGCGCGGCGAAATCTTTTTCCGAAAAAGTCATGATGTCCTCCTGGTTTGGTTTCAGCGTTAGCAGATGACATGCCAAAACGAATAACACCAGCGTGAGCTGCTCGTGCCCCCGCCATGGGCTGTCTTGGCGTTCGTGCCGAGGTCTGTGTGTCAAGGTAATTGGCAAAATCGTGGTGGCGCTGATGCCAATTTAATTGGCACTTCCGCCATGATCAAAATATGTCAGTTTCTGCGGAGAATCAAGCATTTAACCATAGTTCTTGCGGCGTTGCGTTCATTCTGTTACATTTTTCACGTTGGCTCGATTATTGGATGGAAGGTGGAGACGTTTGTTTTTGCACCACGGCAGGAGAGCATCATGGCCATTGATTTTTCCATCAACTCCCAGTTCGCCCAGCAAGGGCGGGATGTTGGGTCCGCTGCCGCCGGCGCGGCCATGACCGGAACGTTCATGGGGCGCCAGGCCGCGGCCGTTGATTCGCCCATGTCGCTTCTGGCCGACGCGGCCGAGGAATTGACCTTTGCCGCCGACACCACGGACGAGTTTGAACTGGCCGACCGCAAGGAGCGCAAGACGGTTTCCGAATCCCTGATCGAGCG
>RZYB01000073.1 GCA_009930495.1 Deltaproteobacteria bacterium | reverse complement strand
GGCGCGCATTTCGACCAGGGCGTGTCCTGCGCCGAAATCGAGTCGGCCAAGGTGGTGTCCCCGGCCATCATTCCCCTGTCGGGGACCGTGGTGGCGGTGAACGAGGCCCTGAACGACGCGCCCGAACTGGTCAACTCCGATCCCTACGGAGACGGCTGGCTGGCGCGCATCACGGCCGACGACGCGTCCGAGGAGACCATCCCGGCGGCGGAGTACGCGCGGCTTGTGTCGGCCTGATTTTTCGCGCATCACTCCCTCCACGTTCCCGGGACGGCCACGTGGCCGGTCTGGAACCGATCCCGCCGTTTCGGGAAGGATCGGGCTTCCGGGTTTCAACCACTCATGAGGAGGTTGCCATGTCGCAACGCATCACAATCATCGGCGGCGGCCCCGGCGGGTACACGGCCGCATTTGCCGCGGCCAGGGCCGGGGCGTCGGTCACCCTGGTCGAAGCCGTCCACATGGGCGGCACCTGTCTGAACTGGGGCTGCATCCCGACCAAGACCATCAAGGCCTCGGCCGAGGCCCTGGAAACGGCGCGGCGTCTGGCGGAGTTCGGAATCACGGGCGCTAGCGAGGCCCGGCCCGACATGCCGGCCATCATTGCCCGCAAGAACAAGGTCACCGGGATTTTGCGCGGCGGTCTGGAAAAGACCTGCGCCAAGCTCAAGGTCACGCTGCTGCGCGGACGGGGCGAGGTCGTGAACGCCGGTCTGGTGCGCGTGCACGACGCGGATGGCGCGGTGCGCGAGGTGGAGGGAGACAAGGTCATCATTGCCACGGGATCGAGCGTTCTCGACATTCCGAGCCTGCCGGTGGACCACGCGTGCATCATCACCAGCGACGATGCCCTGGAATTGCAATCTGTCCCGGAGCGGATGCTGGTGGTTGGCGGCGGTGTCATCGGGTGCGAGCTGGCGTTTATTTTCCAGGCCCTGGGCGCCAAGGTCACGGTGGTCGAGGGGCTGGACCGCATTCTGCCCGTGCCGTCCATCGACGCGGATCTGAGCAAGCTTGTCCAGCGCGAGATGAAGAAGCGCGGCATTGGCTGCGAGCTGGCCCGCACGGCCAGCAAGGCCGAGGTGACCGACGCCGGCGTGCGGGTGACCCTGGGACCATCGCCCTTTGTCGCGAACCTTCCGCCCTCGGCGCAAAAGGAGAGCGAGGTGGAGGCCGACATGGTCCTGCTGGCCGTGGGCCGGGTGCCCAACACAACTGGTCTGGGCCTGGCCGGGGCCGGAGTGGCCACGGATGGGCGCGGCTGGATCAAGGTCGACGAGAAGCTCGGGACCTCTGTGCCGGGCATTTACGCCGTGGGCGACGTGCTGGGTCCGGCGCGGATCATGCTGGCCCACGTGGCCGCCATGGAAGGGCTCGTGGCCGTGAAAAACTGTCTGGGAGCCTCGGAGAGCATGGATTATTCCGTGGTGCCGGCGGCGGTGTTCACCTCCCCAGAGGTGGCCACGGTGGGCCTGACCGAGGCCCAGGCGCGGGAGAAAGGCTTTAACGTGACCTGTCCCCAGAGCAACTTCCGCGAGCTGGGCAAGGCCCAGGCCATGGGCGAACTGGCCGGGCTGTTCAAACTGGTGGTGGACGCGGACAGCGGGCGGTTGCTGGGCGCGCATCTGGCCGGGGCGCACGTCTCGGACATCATCGCCGAACCGACCTTGGCCATGCGGCTTGGCGCCACGGCCCAGGACCTGGCGCGCACCATCCATGCCCACCCCACCCTGGCCGAGGGCATCCTCGAAACGGCGCACCTGCTCTAGATCCCTCGTTTTTCAAAATGGATCCTGGGCCGTGCGACAACCCGGCCCAGGATCCATTTTTTTGTCTATCAAGCCAATGGCAGCCGCGTGTGAACCTTGGTCAGACGGTCGTGCAGATCGATGACCGGATGCCGGAAGGATGGCCCAAGAACCTGGAGCAGGGAACACACGGCGAATTGGCCGGATTTGTGTTCGTAATCCACCAGCCACGCCTTCAGGGCACGGTCTTCCTCGTCCGTCCGGGGGAAGCGGACCTTGAAGCCGGGGCATTTCATCCGCGACGGCTTGGGGGTGAGGCGGGCGCGGAAGCATTGTTGCCTGGCGCACAGACTGGCGTAGAGTTCGTCGGCGTGAAAATCCCGGAACAATCGCCGGGTCGCGTCGGAATCCGGCGCGAATTCCCTGCCCCCGACAATGAGGCGCACGCCAGCGTGGGTCGCGTAGATCCGCACGCCGAGGTCGCGGTACTCTGGCCGGCCGGCCCGCTGAAGGACCATGTCCACGATGCGCTCCCGCATGGATTGCTTTCTCGGCCCGAACAGCAGGCGCTTGAGCGCCCGCGTCACCCCTTCGTGCACGCGGTCGATGTCGACGAAAACGATATTTTCGGAATTGAGCACCTGGGCGCCGTAGCGGTTGCGCGAGATGAGATTGCGTTCGTCGATAACCCGCAACACCTCTTCCCGGATGCAGGGCTCGTAATTTTCGCGGTGTTTTTTCCCGGCGTCGATCCTGGTCTGGATGGCGGCCAGTTGCTCCCTGGCCTGGTCGCGGGCGTCATCCTCGGACAGGTCCGAATGGCCGTGACAGATCGCCTTTCGGGGCGTGCCGTCGATGCGGAGTTCTCCCTCCACCCGGACCCAATGGCGGTAAAAGCGCATGTTGTCCTCCGTGCGCGATGGGCGTTGCGTGCGGCAGGGGCCCGACGGGGGGCGCCCCCCGGAGCGTGACTGTTTTGGCCGGAGCCGGGCTGGCGGTCCGGTCCGGTTTCAGGGCGTCTTTTCCCGGTCTGCTTCGTGGTAGAGCACCAGGACGCGCCGCACGAAATTCTTTGTTTCATCGAAGGGCGGAATGCCGCCGTGTCGCCGCACGCTTCCAGGTCCGGCGTTGTATGCCGCCAGGGCGAGTTCCAGCGTGCCAAAGGCGTCGAGCTGCTCGCGCAGATACATGCTCCCGGCCCGGACATTGGCCGCCGGATCAAAGGGGTCGGTGACGCCGAGATATGCTTGTGTCGCGGGCATGAGCTGCATGAGCCCTTGGGCGCCCACGGGCGAGACCGCCTCGGGATTGTTGCCGGATTCCACGGTGATGACGGCTCTGATCAGCCGTGGATCAAGACCCGAACAGCGACTGCCTTGGTCGATGATCGGTCTCCATTCGGCGGTGGTGGGCATGTGTGCCCGGCCCCGGATGCTTTCCCGGACGAACAGGGGCTGGACCATGCGTGGCAAGGCCAGAAAGCGGGCGTGGCTGGACAGGGCGTAGACGTCCATGTGGTCGATCAAATGGTCGTTCTGGACGGCTGGCGGCGCGGCCCCTGCGGCGCGCTCCGGTTCGTGGGCGGAAGGGGCCGCGCCCAAGGCCGGGAGCGGGCGCAGGGCCCGGGGGGCGCGTTCGGTGACCGTGATGTCTTCATGCAGGATGCCGGGCGTGGTCTGGGCGGCTAGATCCCGCGCCGGCTGGGCATGCAGGTCCGGTCCCAGGGCCGCGAGCAACGCCAGGGCCGCGAGACAATGCCTGGCGGGACAGGTCATTCCGGCGCGGTGAAGCACAGCTTGACGACATTGGCCCCGTCCTGGCGGGTGTATGCGTGGCGCGCGGCCATGGTCGTGATCAGGTGGATGCCCAGCCCGCCCACGGGGCGTTCGTCCACGCCCAGGTCCAGATCCGGCGTCGGCGCGTCGGTGAAGGGATCGAAGGGCGGCCCCCAATCCTTGATGCCGAGGCACAGCATTTCCTGGCCGTCATGCCGTTCCAGACGGCAATCGACCTCGGCCTGGCCGGTTTTTCCGGCGTAGGCGTAGGTGCACACATTGACCAGGATTTCCTCCGCGGCCAGCTGCAGACGGGGCAGGATGGCGGCGTAGGCCGGCGGTGTCCGATGGCGCAGATACTCGTTCACGGTGGCCAGCTGTTCGAGGCTGGCGGGCAAGGTCAGCGCGGGCATGAGGGTGCCTACAGCGCGGCCAGGGCCGCTTCCTGGGTGTCGTGAACAGGCATCATGGCCGAAAAGCCGGAAATCTTGAAGACTTCCGCGACCATGGGCTGCAGGCCGCAGACGGCCACGGGCACGCCTTGTCCCCGGCTGGCCTTGAGCACGGTCAGAATGCCGCGCAATCCGGCGGAGCTCATGTATTCGACGCCGGCGAGATCGACGAGGATCTTGGTGGCCTTTTTGGCCAGGCAGTCCTGGCAGGCGGTGACGAAAACGGCCGTGGTCGTGGCGTCCATGCTGCCCACGGGCTTGACGATGGTCGCTCCGTTTGTTTCCAGAATATCGATATGCATCAGTGTCTCCGTGTTATTGGGTGTAGCTCAACAGCAGGCCCTGGCTGACCTTGATCCACCCGTCAAGCGTGACGAACAGAAGAAGTTTGAAGGGCAGGGAAATGGTCATGGGCGAGACCATCATCATGCCCATGGCCAGCAGAATGTTCGAGATGATCAGGTCGATGGCCACGAAGGGCAGATAAAGCAGGAATCCGATCTGGAAGGCCTTGGTCAGTTCCGAAATGGTGAAGGCGGGCACCAGGATGAACAGGTTGTCGGGGGTGACGCGGCTATGGAGTTTTTCCGGCCACATGCGCTTGGCCGTGCTCATGAACACGCGCACCACGGATTCGTTGGCGTTGTCCGCCAGAAACTTGCGCAGCGGCGGCGAGATGGACTGGAGCACGCGACCGATTTCCACCGGCGTGGGCTTTTCCGGGATGGGGGTGGTCTCCAGGAGTTCGACCGTGTTCATGGCCATGGGCGCCATGATGAAGATGCTCAGGATGATGGCCAGACCGTTCATGACCATGGTTGGCGGCACCTGCTGCACGCCCAGGGCGTTGCGCACCAGGGAGGTGACGACCACGATCTTGACGTACGACGTGACCATCATGAGCATGAACGGCGCCAGTCCCAGCGCCGCCATGCCAAAGATGAAATACAGGGGATTAACGCCCAGCATCCAGTCCTCCGGTCCTGGTCAGGGTGGCGACCTGCACGCCGAGCACGCCGTTGATGTCGACCAATCGTCCCGTGCCGATGGGCATGCCGTTGACGCGCAGGCTGACCGGAGCCAGCGGGTCGCATCCCAGGGTAAAGGTGTAGCCGGGAACAAGGGCGGCCAGTTCCTTGACCGTCAACGTGCGTCTCTCCAGCTCGAAACACAGATCGATCTCGATATTGCCCACCGGCGGGGGGCCGGCGGCGGCCGGAGTTTCGGCCGTGGCCTCGGCCGGGGGCGGGGTGGGCGTGGACGGACTGGGTGAACTCATGGGTGTCTCCTCGGGTGTGGCCACGATGGCGAGGACCGTGGTCTGGGTGTCGTGAACAGCGCATGCAATGGCCCCGGCCCTGGATGTGGAGCCCTGGCCCGGACACGGGCGAAGCCGGATACGGCCCTGGGCCGCCAGATAGTCCGGGGGAAGGAGGATGTCGTTTTCCTCCAGGCCGGATAGTTCCTCCAGGCGCAGGCGCATGTCGCCGGCCTCGATGGCGACCAGGATGGGCAGGTCCGGGTCGACCTGTTCCAGTTGGGTCGGGCGGACCGGCAGGGCCGCGATCCGGGTGGCCAGGGCCAGGGCGCTGTCCTTGTCCGGCACGGCCACGCGCAAAAAAAGCGGCGATTCATCCTGACCGTCGAAATCAAGGGCCAGGTTCAGGACCGCCACGGGTTCCGCTTCCGGGGGCGCGGCCGGGCCCAGGGTCATGCCGGCGACGGTTGCCGATTCGCCCAGAAAACGTTGCAGGCAGGGCAGCAGCGGGGCCAGGAGCAAATCCAGGATGGCCAGTCTCACGGGATCGGGCAGGTCCTCGTCCCGGGACAGATGGGCCACGGCCGGATGGAATCGGAGAAATTCCGTGTGGCCCAGATCGACGCGCCATTCCCGACCGCCCCGGAGCAGGCGCAAAACGCCGGCGGGCTCGAACGGAAACGGGGCGTGGACGACGCGCAGGGTTCCGGCCCGGTCCCCGATGGTCACGGGCCAGGGCTGGGCGCGTGTCAGCAAAATATTGTCGAGGTGGGCTTGAAGCGGGCTCAGCGGTTCCGGGGTGAACGGCTTGACGTGTTCGGGCATGTGGCGTCCTGTCATCGGGATTCTTCGTTTTCGGGGACATAGCCCCGCGAGCGGCGGTTTGAGTCGTTGTCCTCGCCCCGGCTTTCGGTGGCGACATGGACACGCACGTGGCCTCCGAGTTCTTCCAATCGCGTTTTAAGACTGTCCTGGGCCGCGACCAGGGTTTGGAAAGAGGCGGGGTCGTCGGTCAGCAGACTGACATGGAGCAGGCCGTCGTTTCCCTTGCGCAGGCGGATTTCCGTTCCGGGCAAAATATCCGCGCTCGGATACAGGCGTACTTCCTGGTCGCCTCCGGAGTCCCGGCCGACAAGGATGCGTTCCAGAAGTTTTTCGGCCAGTTCGCCGGCGGGCACGGGCGTTTCCGGCCGGGATGGTGGCGTCACGGTGGTGGGCATGCGTCCGGCAAACATGGTTTCCAGTGGCGTGACCGGAAGCTGGGGGGGGCGCCCCGTGTCGTCCATGTCCAGGTCCGGGTCGCGGGCGATGGTTTCTGATTTTTCCATGGAGCGCTGAAACTCGTCCACGGTTTGGGTGTCCGGCGTTTTTGGAACCGACGTGTCGTCCGAAGTCGCGATGGCGGCCTCCAAGCGGGCTGCGTCGATATTCATAAAATTCGGCATGTGCGTGTTCTCCCCGACCGGGTTCAGGCGTCAAGGCCCGCGCCCACGGGCATGGGTTTGAATTCTTCGCTTTCCAGGTCTTCCTTGCGTTCGGCCTCCCGGCGGTCCATTGCCATCCAGATGTCCTTGTGGGCCAGGATTCGGGCCGTGTCGCGCCGGGCCTTGTTCAATCCGCTCTTGGCTTCGTCCACGGCCTGGCGGGCCTTGATACGTGTCTGTCCGGCCTTGGCCACGTTTTCCTCGCGCGCCAATTCCCCGTCGCGCAGGCTCCCGAGGCCGGCCTTGAATGCGTCCAGGTCGTCGAGACTCAAGAGCTGCCCCATGATGGCCGCGTAGCGCCTGTCCTCTTCCTCCATGCGCCAGAGACGATAGCGCTCGAGCTCTTTCTCGGCCTCCCGCAGGGCGGTCTCGGCCTCGCTGGCCGCCCGTTCGGCCTGTCGCAACACGTTCTGGGCGGCTTTCTCGCGGTAGTGGCGCACCGAGAGCAGGGGTTGGAGCGGATAACGGGCCATTGTCAGGCCACGACCTTGCGCAGGGCCTGCACGGTGTCCTCGAAGGAGCTTTTTTCGTCCAGCCCCTGTTTGAGAAAGGCGTTGACCGCGTCGATGCGGGACAGGGCGTCGTCGGCGTCTTTGTCCGTGCCCTTTTTGTATTCACCGATCTGCACCAGCAGTTCGACTTCGGCGAATTTGGCCAGAATTTTGCGCAGCTTTTGGGCCGCGTCCTTGTGTTCCTTGGACACGATGGCGTTCATGACGCGGCTGACGCTGGCCTGTACGTCGATGGCCGGGTAGTGGTTCGCGGCGGCCAGCTTGCGGGACAGGACGATATGCCCGTCCAGGATGGACCGGGTTTCGTCGGCGATGGGCTCGGTCATGTCGTCGCCTTCGACCAGTACGGTATAGAGGGCGGTGATGGAGCCCTTGTCCGAGTTGCCGGCGCGCTCCATGAGGCGCGGCAGGGTCGAAAAGACCGACGGCGGGAAACCGCGCCGGGTGGGCGGCTCGCCGGCGGCCAGTCCGATCTCGCGTTGGGCGCGGCCGAAGCGGGTCACGGAATCCATCATGAGCAGCACATTGCGACTCTGGTCGCGGAAATATTCGGCGATGGCCGTGGCCGTGTAGGCCGCCTTGAGGCGTTCCATGGACGACCTGTCCGACGTGGAAACCACCAGCACCGCTTTTTTACGGCCTTCGGGGCCGAGGTCGTGTTCGATGAACTCCCGCACTTCGCGGCCGCGTTCGCCGATGAGGGCCAACACGCAGATGTCGGCGGAGCAGCCCTTGATGATGCTCGACAACAGGGTGCTTTTGCCGCCGCCGGCTGCGGCGAAAATGCCCATGCGCTGCCCTTCGCCACAGGTCAGCACCCCGTCCAGAACCCGCAGCCCGAGGGACATGGGGCGGTCGATGATGCGCCTGACCATGGGGTTGGGCGGGTCGGCGTACACGGGATAGCGGGAGCGGGGTTTGAGGGGCGGCCCGCCGTCAATGGGATTGCCCAGGCCGTCGAGCACCCGGCCGAGCAGGTCTTCGCCCACGGGCACGGAATGGATTTCCCCCGTGGGGATGACTTCCGTGGCCGGAGAGATGCCCTGCAAATCCCCCAGGGGAGTGAGCAAGGCCATCTGTTTGACGAAGCCGACCACCTCGGCCTTGAGCGTCCAGCTATCAAAAGGATTGCGCAGCACGCACAGCTCGCCGACCTTGACTCCTGGCACCACGGCCCGGATGATGGTCCCGACGACCTGCTCCACCCGTCCCCGGATTTCCACCGAGCTGGTGTTCTGGACCGTTTCTTCCAGAAGAGCGCCGATGTATTCAAATGCCATCGTTGTTCCTTACACCGCCACGAACGTGGGGTCGTAGTCCTTGAATGCGGTCCGTCCGCAGGATTCGGAATGCTCCCAACCAAGCACCGAAAGGTTCAGGGCCGAAGTCACAGTGGTCTGTTCCGCGACCGCGATGCGCACCCGCGCCAGCTCGAAGCTGTCCGGCCTGTCCATGAGCGCCGAAAGTTGGGCCGGCGAGGCGTTGGCCTGGCGCAGAGAGCCATCGTGCATCCGCCATGTCACCTCGACCGTGGCCGGGGGATTGCCGGCGTCCTCCAGGTCTTGGGTCACGTCGGCGCAAACGGCTTCGGAAATGCCGAAACGCCGCAGAAACGCCGTCACCTCGTCCGGAGTCCGGGCCATGCTCGAGCGCGTCACGCCGGCATCGTGAACAACCGTCCCATCCGTCGATGCGTGCACCGTGCTCCGGACCCGGACATTGGTGCTGAGCTCCAGTGTGGCCGAGGCGGTGTCGCCGATTTTTTCGGCCAGATCGTGGACCCTGTCGCCGATGCGATCGGCTTCCTCCGAATCGGCGATGGTCACGGCCTTGTCCACGTTTTGCGTGACGGATTCGAGTTGGTCGCCACCCAGCGCGACGTCAACCGTGAGGGACAGGTCGTAGGCGAATTCCCGTTCCGTGGTCTGTTCCTCGGCGTTGCCGGTTTTTTTCCATATGGCCGAGGCCCGGGCACCGCATCGGGCCTCGGCGCTGATCCAGCTGCCGTCGTCCTCGCCGGAATCAGCACTCTGTTCGTCGGGCTCCGATGGGATCAGGGCCGTAAGGTCCACGGTTGCCTCGATGCCCGCCTCGACGGCTGCCTGACGCACGACGTAGGCCTTGGCGCAGAGGCCGAGGTCCCTTTCCGTGGCCGTGCCGGACAGAACAGCACCTAAAAATTCCGAGCACTTGGCGTCATCGGCGAACACCAGGTGCGCGCCTCTGGTCAGGGCTCCGCTGACACCGGCCTGGGCCGAGAGCGTGCCGCACAGGGCGTCCACGGAAACGCCGGCTCCGGCGGCCAGGGTTCTGTCCAGGGCCAGATGCACACCGGACGCGTCGCGCCACAGTCCCATGCCGTTGCCCAGCGCGGCCTCAAGAGTGACGCCGATGTTCACGGCCTCGGTTTCAAACACGGGAATGGACGCGGTCACGCGGTCTTTCAGGGACAGATTGAGGACGTGGCCTGGCCGCAGGCTCCCCAGAAGGTCCGTGGCCACTTGGCGTGCCTCTTCCTGGTGCATGATCTGTCGGACGGGATCGGGAATGTCGAACGTGAGCAGGCCGTGCTGTATCCTGCGCTCCAGGCTCGGGCCGTTGTGGCTGGCTGTCCGGACCAGGGTTTGGGCGTTCGCGTTGAGCAGAAAATGCTTCAGGGCCAGATTTCCCAGGTCTTCGGGCAATCCCAGCTTTTTCAGATTGGTCTGGCAGGCTCGGAAAAAATCCCAATTTTCCAGGGCGGCTTGTTGGTCCCTCGCTTCCAGAATGGTCGTCCAGGTGTGCTGACCCGTGGTCAGAAAGGCATCCAGCACGGCCAGGCGCACGGCGGTGTCCACGGTTTGGTTGACCTGGGTTGAAAAATAGTCGCGGGCCGAGGCGTAAACCGTTTTGGCTTTTTCCAGGGCCAGGCGTTGTTGTTCCGCGCCCAGAAGGCCCATGGTTTTTGATCGGTCGGCCGTGCCGCGCAGAGGCGCGTAGGCCGCGAGCATCCGGGCATGGAGCGGCGAGCCCTCGGGGATTTCGGTTTTTTTCAGGGCGTGACGCATGTTTTCCACGCCGCTTAGGCTCCGGGTGGCGCGCAGCGTCTTCAAGGCCAGCACGGCCTGGGACTTTTCGGACAGGCCGTGGGCGTCCATGACGGCCAGGATTTCCGTGCGCGCCTGGGCAAATTTTTCGGCCGAGGTTGCCGTGGCCAAGGCGTCCAGAGGACGGGTGAAGGCTCCGTTGACATCGTCCGAGCGTGTGAGTCCAAAGGACCCACGCATTTTTGTGAATTCGATCTGTCGTTGAAAATGGATGTCAGCCACGGTGTCGCGCTGGGCCATCCAGTCTCCGTATTGGTCGGGGTGGTCCAGCACGTCGCGCAGCGCCAGTAGGCCCGTGCTCAGGGTTTCGCCCTGCATTTTGTCGACATCGATGACCCCACCCACGCGGGGCACGTCGACATCCTGGAGCGGAGCGGTCCATTTTTGTACTTCGCTGTCCACGGTGGCCACGGCCTCGTCCAGGGACGACGCGTGGGCCAACAGACGGGAGGCCTCGGCGTCGATGACGCGGGAGACCGGCGTGTCGGCGGGGCTGGGGGCCACGACGAAGGCCGCGAGCTGCTCTTCGTAGGTCCCTGTCACGTTGTGTTCCGTGAGGCGCAGTGCCTCGCGCAGACTGTCGCGCAGGGCGTTGACCCCGCCGTTTTTCGTGAGTTCGGCCTGCAGGGTCGCGCGCAGCGCCCGTCCCCCCTGCATGGCCTGGGTGCCGGTGACGCCGTGGGCGTGAAGAAGATTCCGGGCCATGTCCGTCAGGCCCGTGCGCGCGGCCCAGACGTCATTGGAAGAAGCCAGCTTTTTGCACAGTTCCATGATGTGCCTGCCGCCGCCCAAGGCGTTCGCGGCCTGGGCGATGTCGGCCCCCAGGCTTTTGACGGCGTCCAGGCTGCCCAGCCCGAGGCCGAGCAGCTCGCGCAGGTTGGTCGTGTCCCGGTAGGGCGCGGGCAGGCCGCCTTGGAAGCCGGCAAAGGCCGCGGGATCGCTGGTTGCGATTTTTCCTTCGGCCACCCGGCCTGCCCACAGGGCCTTGATGAGCAGCAGGTCGAACGCCCGGGGCGCGGTGTTGCCCTCGCCCAGGGCGGACACCAGGCTCTCCAGCTGGGTGATGCCGATGCTGGTGTCGGCGGTCAGGCCCAGGGCGTGCAGGTCTTGTGCGTCCAAGCCTGCGCGGATCAGGGTGGTGATTTCCCGGTTGGCCCTGGTCGAGGCGTGGCGCGCCGTGAATTGGTCGCGGTCCGCCTCGGGGCAGCATTCCAATTTGAGTTCCAGGGCCAGGGCGTCCAGGCCGAGATGATCCAGCGTGAGCCGGTCCAGCAGGGCCTCGGCGCGGGTCGCGTTGTCCGTGCTTGGCCTGGACCTGGCCGTGGTCACGGCTGTGGCGAGGTCGCCAAGTCCGCCGGATGCGGCCATGGCGGCGAGGCGGGTCATCATGGTCGTGTCGCCGCCGGAGCGGACAAACAATTCCTTGGCCAGGGCGAGTTGTTCTCCGCCAAGGGCGGCCAGGGCCGGGTCCGCGTTCAGGGCTGCCCCGGCCAGACGGTCGCCGACAGCGGCGCGCGCCGTGTCCAGCTGGTCGAGGAAGGCCGTGCGTTGGGGCTCGACCAGGGTTCGTCCGGCCCGCTGGCGAAGCTGACGCAGCGCGGCGTTGAAATTGGCGAAGGCGGCGCCAGGATCGCTGGTTCCGACCTCGGCGGACGCGGTCAGTGCCTCCAGGCGGGAGGACAGGTGTTCCGCGTTGCGGGTGGAGAGCTCGTTGATCTGGGCTTGAAGATCGGCGCGGGTTTGCGGGGTCGAGAAGCGGGTCTCGCCGGCAAGGTTGGTTTGGATTTCTTCCAGACTGGGGCCAGACAGGCGGGAGGACTCGGCGCGATGCGCAAGGGCCGAAAAATGTCCGGTCAGGGCCTGGTCCTGAAGGTTCGCGACCCGGTCGTGCAGTCTGGCGCGCGATGTTTCGCCGATTTTGGGATCCGCGTCGATGATGGCCAGCATCGAGGCCGTTTGTTG
>RZYB01000072.1 GCA_009930495.1 Deltaproteobacteria bacterium | reverse complement strand
GCGGATTTGGCGCTGATGGTGCCCTTGAAACCGAGTTGGTAGCCCATGCCGAACAGGTTGCGTTCCAAAACCTGGCCCGAGAAAAAGACCTGCGAATAGCTGGAATAGCCGATACCGGCCGAGAACTGGCCCGTGGATTTTTCCTTGACCTTGACCCGGAGGTTCAAGGTTTCCGGGCTTCCCGTGGGCTCGGGCGTGATCTCCACTGTATCGAAAAAGTCAAGTTTGGTCAGACGGGCATTGGAGCGGCGGAGCATGTCACCGTTGTAGACGTCGCCGTCGGCCAGGCGCATTTCCCGGCGGATGACGTTGTCCCGGGTTTTGGTGTTCCCCTCGATCAAGACCTGGTTGATGGAAACCTTGGTGCCCTTGGACAGGACATAGGTCAGGGCTATGGAGTTATTGGTGTCATCGCGATCCATTTTGGCATCGGCTTCGGCAAAGGCGTAGCCGTAGTTGGAGTAGTACTCGCTTAATTTTTGCAGATCCGAGCGCATCACGGAGCGGTCGAAGTACCCATCCTTGGCGGCCAGGTCGTCCAGTGTCACGATTTTGTTCAAATCCTCGCCCGGGGCCAGCATTTCGCCGGCATAATTCACGGACGCGATTTTGTAGCGGGCGCCTTCCTCGACCTGGAAGGTGACGGTGATCCCGTCCTCGGTGTAGCTGACCTGGGGCTGACCGACGCGCGCGTTCAGAAATCCCCGATTTCCATAATAGGCCTCCAGGGCGGCGGCGTCGCGGTCCAAGATCTCCTCGCGCAGGATGCCCGACCCCGTCAGCCAGGAAAACATACCACGTTCGGACAAGGCCAGTTCGTCCTTGAGCTCGCCGGGGTCGAGTTGATCGGCGCCCTGGATGACGATGTCCGTGACATAGAGTTTCTTCCCTTCGTTCACCACGATGTTCAAGCGGGCCCGCTTGGCGTCGGCCTGATCCAGTTTGTAGTCGATGACGGCGTTGTAGTATCCGTCTTTTCGGTAGAGTTCCCGGATTTTTCCCATGTCGTCGGCCAGGACCTTGGGGTTCAGGACCGCTCCAGTTTTGGTGGAAATAGCGGCCAGGATGTCGTCGGCGTCCAGTTCCTGGGCGCCTTCGACACTGATGGCCTGGATGAGGGGTTTTTCCTTGACCGTGATCACCAGGTGCTTGCCATCGACATCGTCCTTCATGGACATTTCGATGTCGTCGAAATATCCAAGATCGTATAGGTTTTTAAGCTCGCGATTGATCGCCTTGGGATCGAATGGGTCGCCGATCTGGGTTTTGAGGCGCATCAGGACCACGTCGTCGTCTAGGATTTCGTTGCCCCGGATGTCGATGGCCGCGATGCGGTCCCGTTGGTCCAGGTTGACTTTGACCTTGGCCGCGATTTCGTCGATCGCGGGGAGAATGTTGATAATGCCTGACTTGACCACGAAGAAGGGTTTGGCGGCTTTGATTCCGTGGGCGTCAACCAGTCGGGAGTCGATGCTGATGTCGTCTCCGACCTGGCTAAAACTACCGTAGACCGCGTGACTGGCACCCGTCAAAAGGGCCATGTCCCGGGCAATATCAAGATCCAGGTATTCAACGCGCTGGGCCTGGAGAAGATTCATGGTCTCGGTCTGGGGCACGACATCGATTCCCATGTCGGCCAGGCGTTTTTCCAGAAGCTTGGGGAGGTCATCCTCCAAGTATGCCAGATCCGGGCCCGCGTTGATGGCAAAAGGCAAGATGATCACCTTGGACTTTTCTTCCGCCCGCGCCGACGTGGTCAGGAACAGGGAAAAGAAGATTAGCAGAAGCGGAAAAACTTTATGATTCATACAATTCTCCGGAACGAAGCTCCAAGGTGCGCCGCATGCATTGGGCGAGTTCGGCGTTATGGGTGACAATGATCAGGGTCACGCCCTGATCCGTGTTCAGATGCACCAAAAGTTCATTGATTTCCCTGCCAGTGCGTTCGTCAAGGTTGCCCGTGGGTTCGTCGGCGAGGATGACTTCTGGCTCCAGCAGGATGGCCCTGGCGATGGCGGCTCTCTGCCGCTCGCCGCCGGACAGGGTGGTTACCCTGTGATGGAGGCGGTGCGCAAGCCCCACGCGATGCAGGGCCGCGTCGGCCTTGTCCAGGGCTTCCGCGCGGCGCATGCCGCCGATGATTCCGGGCATGGCCACGTTTTCCCGGGTCGAAAACTCGGGCAGAAGGTGGTGGAACTGGAAGACAAAGCCGATATTCCGGTTGCGAATGGCGGCCCGATCCTTCCAGCCGAGGGTCGAGATGTCCTCGTTTTTGAAGAAAATGTGACCGGACGAAGGCACGTCCAGGGTGCCCATGATTTGCAGAAGCGTGCTTTTTCCCGAGCCGGACGCGCCGACGATGGCCAGGGAATCTCCTGGTCGCACGACCAGATCCAAGGCCTTGAGCACGGTTACTGTGTCCTCGCCCTGTTCGTATTCCTTGGCGATTCTTTCCAGCCGGTAAAGGTCATTCATAGCGCAGCGCCTCGGTGGGGTGCATTCTGGCTGCTTGGCGCGCCGGATAGAGGGTGGCCAGAAAGCACAGGGCCAGGGCCGCGAGGCCGATGCAGGAAATGTCCATGAGCTCGATTTTCACGGGCAGATGATCCAGGTAATAGACATCGGAAGGCAGCTTGATGAATTGATATTTTTTGAGCAGGGAACAGACGCCCAATCCCAGGACAAAGCCCAGGGCCGTGCCCACGGCTCCGATGAGGGTACCCTGAAGGATAAAGATATTGCGAATTTGCGTGGGAGTCGCGCCCAGGGCCATGAGAACCGCGATGTCCTTGGTTTTTTCCATGACCATCATGACCAGGGTGGTGATGATGGAAAAGGAGCCCACCAGCACGATCATGATCAGGATGACGGCCATGGCGGTTTTTTCCAGCTTCAACGCCGAAAACAGATTTTGGTTCATTTCGATCCAGTTGCGCGAATAGTACGGAAAGCCACCCAGGCTGCGGACCAGGAGATCACCAATGTGTTGCACGTTGTCGATGTCGGTGACTTTGTACTCGATGCCCGTGACCACGTCTGTTTCGAAACCCAGCACCTTCTGGGCGGCCGGGATGGACACGAAGGCCAGGGATGAATCATACTCGTACATGCCCGAGTGGAAAACCCCGACCACGGTGAAGAACATGATCTTGGGGGAAAATCCGGCTGCGGATTTTTTGCCGCTGGGCGAGAGGAGACTGGCGCGGTCGCCCAGGGTCAGTCCGAGGCGGGTGGCCAACTCCTTGCCGATGACAATGCCCGGCTCTTCCGTGGATCGATCCAGGTCGGCCAAGGAGCCGAGTATCAGGTCCTTTTCCACGGTCAGGACCGTGCCCGCGCTTTGGGGATCTATACCTCGTAAAATCACGCCTTTCACGCCGCTCGGCGTGGAGAGCATGGCTTCGTAGTAGATGAAGGGCGTGGCCGCGGCGATGCCTTCCGTCGCGAGGCTCCTGCGCACCAGTCTGTCATAATCGGGAATGGTTTGTTTGAGACTGCCCAGGATGAGGTGGGAATTGATGCCCAGGATTTTGTCCCGGAGATTTTCACTGAATCCGTTCATGACTCCCAGGACAACAATCAGCGAGGCCACGCCAATGGCCACGCCCAACACCGAGATCAGGGAGATGACGGAAATAAAGGCTTGTTTGCGGCGTGCCAAAAGATAGCGCAACGAAACAAAGAGTTCAAAGTGCATGGTGACTCGCCGTGTGTGTTGGAGCCCTGGAAAACGTTGCGTGGCCCATGGGTCGGGCTAGGAGGCGATTTCCGGACGCAGCAATGGGAAAAGGATGACTTCCCGGATGGAAGGAGAGTCCGTCAGCAGCATGACCAGCCGGTCGATGCCGATGCCTTGTCCCGCGGCCGGGGGCATGCCGTATTCCAGGGCGCGGATGTAGTCCTCGTCCATGGCGTGGGCCTCGTCGTCTCCGGCCGCTTTTTCCCGTACCTGTTCCTCGAATCGGTTTTTTTGATCATAGGGATCGTTCAGCTCCGAAAAGGCATTGGCCATTTCCTGACCGCAGATGAAGAGCTCGAATCGGTCCGTGATTTCGGGATTTTCGTCGTTTTTGCGCGAAAGGGGCGAGATGTCCGTCGGGTAATGGTAGATGAAATGCGGTTGGATGAGCTTGGGCTCGACTAGGTTGTCGAACACCTTGGCCTGGAGCTTGCCGAGTTTTTCGTCTTTCTGCACGGCTTCCCCGAGTTTCAGGGCCAAATCCTTGCACTTGTCGTAATCCAAATAGATTTCCGGGGAGACGCCGCCGATTTTTTCCAGGGATTCATGGAACGGCATGCGCACCCAGCCATTCTTCAGGTCGATGATGTCGCCCTGGTATTCCACGAGAGGGGTTCCGTTCACGGCTTGGGCCAGACTGCTGAACATATCCTGGGTCAAATCCATCAAGTCGACGAAGGTGGCGTAGGCCCAGTAGAATTCAATCATGGTGAATTCCGGGTTATGCCTGGTGTCAATGCCTTCATTGCGGAAATTGCGATTGATTTCATAGACCCGGTCAAATCCTCCCACCAGGAGCCGTTTGAGGTAGAGTTCCGGCGCGATGCGCAGGAACAGTTCCATGTCCAGGGCGTTATGGTGGGTTTTGAACGGCTTGGCCGTGGCGCCGCCCGCGATGGGCTGCATCATGGGGGTTTCCACTTCCATGAAGCGGCGTTCATTCAGAAACGTGCGGATGAACTGCACAATGGCCGTGCGCTTGCGGAAAATTTCTTTGGCCCGGTCATTGACCAGAAGATCCACATAGCGCTGGCGGTAACGGGTTTCGACATCCTTGAGCCCATGATATTTTTCCGGCAGGGGGCGCATGGATTTGGATAGGAGACGAACCGAGGCTGATTTGATGGTCAGTTCTCCGGTCTTGGTCCGAAACAGGGTTCCGGTGACTCCGACAATGTCTCCGATTTCGAATTTTTTGAAAACGGTATAGGCTTCCGCTCCCAGGTCGTCGCGTTGGGCATAGACCTGAATGCGGCCGGAGACGTCCTGAATATGAAAAAAAGTCGCCTTGCCAAAGGAGCGGTGGGCCATGATCCGCCCACAGACCGCGAAGGTGATGTCGTCCTGGAGCAGTTCGTCCTCGGTTTTGGAGCCATGTATGTCCAGAACGTCACCAATTTCGGCGGTACGGCGAAAATCGTTTGGATAGAGGGGAATACCCGCGTCCAGCAGAAACTGCGCTTTTTCCTTGCGGTGTCGCAGCAGTTGCTTTTCGTTGGGGGTATTGGTTTGATCTTGTGTCAAGGAAGGTCTCCGTGTGAGAGTAGTCGCGCCAAATAAAAACACGCGGGTATTGGAATTTGGACTTGCCGTCAAGAAAAGTCAATGCTGGCGCGGCGCGCCGGCATGTTTATGCTGGTCGTCCAGACTGCGGACCAGACGCTCGCCATTGCCCAAGATCGTGTCCAGGGCGACCGGCCCGTCCGCGAGCAGCCGGCCCAGGGCCGCGAGCTCCTGCTCGGGAGAAAAGAGGGGATAGTCACTGCCAAAAAGGATGCGCCCGGGATCGTGCCGCTTTAGGATGGCGTTGAAGATTTCCGGCGGGATGGCTTCGGGACAGCCGGCTGTGTCCAGGTACAGGGGGCGCCCCGCCAGTTCCCGCAGCGCTTCTTCCCACCAGAACAACCCGCCCAAATGGGCGGCGATGTACTCCAGACGGGGGAACTCGTCCATGACGCGGGCCAGTGCCCTGGGTCTGGACAGGGTCGGTTGGCCCGGTCCCGTGCCGCCCATGTGCAGCACGACCAGGAATCGGCCCTGGATTGTTTCCCAGATGGGTCGCCACGAGTCCGCGTCCAACGGGATGCCGGTCAAATCCGGGTGGAGCTTGATTCCGAGGATTCCGTGCCGTTCCAGGCGGTCCAGTTGGCCTTTCCAGTCGGGATGTCCGGGATGGATCGTGCCGAAGGGCACGAGCTGGGGATGGTCGCGGCCCAGACTGATCATCCATGTGTTGGCCGGGATCATTTGGTCGGGGCGCAGGGCCGCCGTGTGACAAATGGCCCGCGCGAGGCCCGCTCGGTCCAGGCGCGTCAGCAGGTCGCCCACGGAACCGTCCCCCGCTGGCGTCCTGCCGAATTCCCTCCCGATGGAGGCCATGAGCTTGGCCCCGACCTTGGGCGGGAAAACATGCGCGTGGCAGTCGATCATGGTTTATCCGAACATGGCGGTTAACCACGCCGGGACGCGGGTCGGCTTGCCGGAGGCGTCGACCACGGCGTGCTGGGTCGTGCCCCTGGTCAGGATCGCGGTCTTGTTTTCGTCCATGATGGCGTAGGCAAAGGACAGGCTGGCTCGGCCTTGTCCGGCCAGTTCGGTCCGGATTTGGACGATCTGGTCGTATCGGGCCGGAGCGACGTAGCGGCATTGGGCTTCGCGCACGGGCAGGAAGATGCCACGTTCTTCCACTGTGGCGTAGCTCAAGCCCAGGCTTCGGATCAGTTCGCTTCGTCCACGTTCGAACATATGAAGATAATTGGCATAATAGACAACGCCCATGGCGTCGGTTTCGCCATAGGAGACGCGATGCGCCAGCCAGCAAGACGGGCGCGCGTCCTTGGCGTCGATCGCGGTCACGAGGCGGACTCCAGGGCCAGGGCCATGAGATCCTCGCCATGTGGCAGGAACAGCCCGCTGGCGGCCGCCGTGTCCTCGGTGAAGGCGGACGGCCCGTCCGGGCTGGGCACTCTGGTTCGGTGGACAAGGAACGGGACCGGATCCACGGTGTGCGTGCGCCGGACAACGGGCGTGAAGTGATCGCAGGTGATGACGATGGTCGCGTCCGTGTCGCGCAGGGCGTCGAGCACGGGCGCGACGATGCGCTGGTCGAAGAGTTCGATGGACTGGCGTTTGAGGTCGGCATCGCCCATGTGGCCGCATTCGTCCGGCGCTTCCACGTGCACGTAGACAAAATCGCCGCGTGTCAGAAATTCCAGGGCGGCTTGAACCTTGCCTTCGTAATTGGTGTCGATGAGGCCGTTGGCGCCGGGCACGTCCGCCACCTCCATGCCGGCGGCGCGTCCCAGCCCCTTGACCAGATCAACGGCCGAGACCACGGCGCCGCGCAGTCCCCGCCGCTGGTGGAAGTCTGGCAGGTTCAGTGGGCGGCCTTGGCCCCAGGGCCAGATCGAGGTGGCCGTCGACGAGGGTTCATTGGCCAGAAAGGCGTGGGCCCGACGGATAAAGGCGTCCATCTCCGGAAAGCTGGCAAAGGCGCGCAGGTCCTCGTCGATGCTCTGGTCCAGGATGTCGTGGGGCGGTCGGATGGCCAAGGTGGCCGCTGGTGTGGTGGCCCCGTTTTTTTGCACGAGCAGGTGGCGATACTGGATGCCGGGAACGGGCGTGAAGATTCCGTCCTGGGCGATTTCGGCCAACCGGGCCACGAGTGGCGTGGCGGTTTGGGTGGAGATATGCCCGGAGGAATAGTCCCGCATGATGCCCGTGGGCGTCAGCTTCGAGACCGTGACCAGATTCATGCGCCAGACCAGGTCGTCCGGGGCCAGACGCAGGCCCTGGGCCGCGGCTTCGATGGGGCCGCGTCCGGTATGATGCTGTCTGGGGTCGTATCCGAGCAGGGCCATGTTGGCCACGTCCGATCCCGGGGCCATGCCCTCGGGCACGGTTTGACAGCGGCCGCATCGACTGGACCGGGCCAGGGTGTCCATGGTCGGAGTGTGGGCGGCGGCCAAGCTGGTCCGTCCGCCAAGAATATCCAGGGGCCAGCCGGCCATGCCGTCGGCCACGAGAAAGAGCACTTTGGACATCAGATGATCCTATAGTGAACGGGTGGAGCCAGCACGAAGCTGGATTTCTTGATGGTATCCAGGGCGGCGGCGACGTTTTGCATCTGGGCCGAATGACTGATGAAGACGATGGGCACGCCGTCGTTTGGCGCGCACTGGCGCTGCACGACCTGGGCAATGCTGATATTGTATTCGCCCATGACTCCGGCAATGGAGGCCATGACTCCGGGGCGGTCAACGACCGTGAAGCGGAAGTAATGGCGGAACACGGTCAGTTCCGGCGCCAGGATTTGGGCCAGGGGCAGGCGCGATTCGAGAAAGCCGGTGTTGTTGGGGGTGAAATTGGTTCTGGCCAGCGCCAGAATGTCGGCCAGGACCGCGCTGCCCGTTGGCAGGTCGCCGGCGCCTTGCCCATAGAGCATGACCGGGCCCACGGCGTTGCCTTCCAGCAGGATGGCGTTGAACGGCCCATCCACCTTGGCCAGGATATGGTCTTCCCGCAGCAGGGCCGGATAGACTCCGCCCTGGAGCAGGCCGGATTTGTCCCGGACCTGGGCCAGGAGCTTGATGCGATAGCCAAATTCCCGGGCCAGGGTAATGTCGAACTGGTCCACCTGGGAGATGCCTTCGACGGTCAGACGGCTCATGGGATAGTCCTGTCCATAGGCCAGCCGGATCAGGATGACGAGTTTGTGGGCCGCGTCGATGCCTTCCACGTCCAGGGTCGGGTCGGCCTCGGCGTAGCCCTTGGCCTGGGCCTTGGCCAGGACCGTGGCGAAGTCCTCGCCCTTGTCCGTCATTTCGGACATGATGAAGTTGGCCGTGCCATTCAGGATGCCGGTCAGTGCCTTGATCCTGTTGCCGGCCAGGCTTTCCTTGAGGGTCTGGATGATTGGGATGCCGCCGGCGACACTGGCCTCGTAATAAAGTCCCAGATTCTTGCTCGCGGCCATTTCGAACAGCTCCGGTCCGTGCTCGGCCAGCAGGGCCTTGTTGGCCGTGACCACGGATTTTCCATGGGCCAGCGCCTGGGTGATGAGCTGGCGAGGAAAGGCGATGCCTCCCGCCAATTCGACGATGATGTCGATTTGGGGGTCATTGATCAGGTCGTCGATATTGGTGGTGAACGTCGTGTCCGGGGACGGGCAGACGTTTCTGGGTTTTTCCAGGTCGCGGACCATGATGGTCTTGACCTTGAGGCTTTTGCCCAACCGGCGCGTGATCCAGTCGTTGTTTTCCTGGATGATTTTGAGCAGTCCGGAGCCGACGGTGCCGAGGCCAGCCAGGCCGAGATGAATGACGGAGTCGTTCAAGGTGTCCTCCACGACGAAAACAGTGGCATAAAAAAGATAATCGAGTCGAACTGTCGTTTGTATCCGGATCGGTGTTCGTCTGTCAAAAGATTGGAGGCCGTGGGCTGTGTTTTTTGGGGTTGACGAAATCATCCTCCCAGGGGTAAGAGCGCTTCTTCGTCGCGGAGAGGTGGCCGAGCTAGGCTGAAGGCGCTCGCCTGCTAAGCGAGTATAGGGGCGTAAACCTCTATCGAGGGTTCAAATCCCTCCCTCTCCGCCATTTTTGGAGGGTTGGCAGAGTGGTTGATTGCACCGGTCTTGAAAACCGGCATGCCTTTACGGGCATCTGGGGTTCGAATCCCTAACCCTCCGCCATAAGACGCTTTTTTGCGTCTTTTTTTTGGCCTATAAAGTCTCGACTTCCAATTATTCCGCCTACTTATTCGTTCATTACCGTCCTTCCTGTCTTTTGTCGTCCATTGCCATGGTCCCGCAATGCGGGTAACTTCCCCGGCAACAAGTAACCGATGACGCCCAAACGGGTAATCACTCGCTGGCGCGGGTGTGTTTATCTACCCACCTCCTTATCGTGTCCTGTATCTGGCCAGTCTCGGTTGCCCGTTTGTTACCCGACTGTTACCGGAGGCGATTCGTATGGCGCGGGATTTGTTGACGGACATCAAAGTCAAACAAGCCAAGGCTGGCGAGAAGAACTACCGATTGAGGGACGGCGGGGGGCTCTTTCTTACCGTGGCGACATCTGGCGGGAAGAGGTGGCAGCTCCGTTATGTGTTCCAGGGCAAAGAGCGGACGCTATCCCTCGGGCTTTACCCCGCTGTCTCCCTGAAGCTGGCCAGGGACCGGCGTGACGAAGCCATGACCCTCCTCGCTCAAGACATAGACCCTTCCGCGCAAAAGCAGGCCGCCAAAAAAGAACTCAAGGCGCAGGAGGCCAAGGACGAAGCCACCTTTGAGAAAGTGGCCCGTGACTGGTTTGACCACCACCGACGGCGGATCACCCAGGGATATGGCGAGGACATCATCCAGCGCCTGGAGCAGAACGTCTTTCCATGGATCGGTCATCTACCCATTGGCCAAGTCAAGGCCGACATCATCCGCGAGACGGTAAAACGTATTGCCGCCCGTGGGGCGGTTGAAACTGCCCGTCGCCAGCTCCAAAAGATTGGTCAGATCATGCGCTACGCGGTGGTCGAGGGCCTTGTTGAATACGATCCCACCACGAACCTACGCGGCCTTATCAAGCCGCTCCCTGTCCAGCACCATAAATGCGTCACCACTCCCGCCGACCTCGGGAAACTGCTTCGGGCCATAGATGCCTATTCCGGCACCTTCCCGGTGGTGTGCGCCTTGAAGCTGGCCCCCATGCTCTTTGTCCGCCCTGGCGAGCTCCGCAAGATGGAGTGGACCGAAGTTGACCTTATGGCCGCTGAGTGGCGCATCCCAGCGGAAAAAATGAAGATGAAGGAGCCCCATATCGTGCCTCTGGCTCCCCAGGCCGTGGCCATTTTGTCCGAGCTGAAGCCCCTGACCGGAGACGGCCAGTATGTATTCCCTGGCCGTAACGGGCGGCCCATGTCCGAGAACGCGCTCCGTGTTGCCCTTATCGCCATGGGCTTTGAGCTGTCCGCCCATGGCTTCCGTGGCACGGCTTCCACCATGCTGAACGAATGCGGGAGATTCCGGCATGACGTTATCGAGCGCCAACTTGCCCACGCCCAGCGAAACAAGGTGGTGGCCGCGTACAACCACGCCCAATACCTGCCCGAACGGAAGGCGATGATGACGTGGTGGGCGGATTACCTGGACGCCCTCAAGGAACAGGGCAAGGTGGTGACCCTCCCCGTGGTGGGAGGAAAATAATGTACTGTGCGGGGCGGATATGGACAGTACAGTCCATATCCGAAAAATGCAGTCGGTACGGTACTGTACTGGCCCGGACAGCCCCGACCGAAAAGCAAAAAAAACGAGAAAAAACGAGAAAAAACGAGAAATGGAAAATTTCCAGGGCGCATCGGGCGGCAACGGGAAGATACGGGAACATACCCGTGCGAGATGATCCCGGATACCTGCTCACGTGCGGTATTGCATTTACCTGGATTTTTTCGGACAAAAAAACGCAGTAGCGCCAACTACTGCGTTTTACGGCCCATTTTGGCCGGTCCACTCCCGCTACCTAGCTCGACGTGGACCGGCCCCGTAACCCATACCGGGACGCCGTGCCCTATGTATGACCGATCCGAGCCCACCCTGTCCAGCCCTGCCGGGCAGCGGTGGCCAGACCGTCATCTCCCGCCACGCGCGTCTCCACGGAGACACCCATGTCCGACACCACATCCGCCCCCGTCGTCCCCACGTCCGCCCCCCGTCTGCTCCGCCTGCGCGCCGTCCTGGAGCGCGTGCCCGTCTCTCGGTCCACATGGTGGGCCGGTGTGGCGTCCGGTCGGTACCCCGCGCCGATACGTCTGTCCACGCGGACCACGGCGTGGCTGTCCTCAGACATCGACGCCCTGATCGAGTCCCTGGCCGCCGCCCGGAAGTAGCCATGGCCGAAAAAAAAGCCTCCCCCCGTCGGAGTGGGGTGGGGGAGGCCGTGGGATCGGACCGTCCATGGTCCGTGAAACATTACGCCCCTCTTGTTTCACGGAGCGCCCGCGCCGTCAACCCGCCACGGTACACCCGGTGGCGACGGGTCGGGAGGTGCGCATGAGTGAGCCCTCCACCGACCTCCTCCTCGCCGCCCTGGAGTATGCGGCCCATGGCCTGCCCGTATTCTCGGTGTCGGCCAGGAAGCAGCCCATGACCGCCCACGGCCATCATGACGCCACGACCGACCCGGACGCCGCCCGGGCCATGTTCGCTCGGCCAGGGGTGGCCGGTATCGGCATCCCGACCGGGCCCGCTTCCGGCTGGCTGGTCATCGACCGCGACCGCCACGGAGACGTGGACGGTATCGCCGCCTGCCACGACCTGGAGCAGGAGCTCGGGCCACTGCCCCCCACGCGGCACCAGCGCACGGGCTCCGGTGGCGACCAGCTCGTCTATCGCTACCCCGCGGACCGGCGCGTCCCGTGCAGTGCTGGTCGCATCGCCCAGGGCGTGGATGTCCGGGGCGACGGCGGCTATGTCGTGGTCCCGCCGTCCAGGAATGAGCGCGGGCCGTATGTATGGGTACGGGACACCGAGCCCGTGGACCTGCCCACCCTGTGGCTGGATCGACTGGCCGCGCGGCCCAGGCCGGAACGGGCACCAGTCCCCGCCGTCCAGGTCA
>RZYB01000071.1 GCA_009930495.1 Deltaproteobacteria bacterium | reverse complement strand
ACCCTGGAGGTCAGGGCACGTCCGCCCAGGCCGACCAGATCGCCAAGCTCTTCGAATGTGAAGCTCTTGGTTCGCGTATTGATGCGTAGAATTTTCATGTTTGCTCCTTTGGTGTGTTGCGACCCACGACGACGCGGGCTTGATTTTTTCTTGATCCTAGAGGACGTGGAGTGGAAAAAGTCAAGAAGAAAAGGAGGTTATGTCATGGAAGACACAATTCGATCGCAATGGAGTCATCTCGACATCAACACGTCCGCGCCCCTGGCCTCATCCTGGGCCGCCTTGCTGCGTCGCGGAGTGGGGGTGGTGCTCGAACATCCCGTGAGCATGCGTGATTTCATGATCACGGTGTTGGGGATGGAGGAGCGCTATGCCACGGAGAGCGTGCCGGGACTTTTTTTGAACAATGCGCCGGTTGATGACTGGCGATCCGAGATGGTCGGGGACGGCGACCAGGTGGGCATGAGCGGGACCATGCCGGGGCTGTGCGGTATTGCCCTGCGCCGTTCCAGTCCGATTCGGGCCTTTCGGCCGGATTTGGTGGACCGCCATCACTCCAAGCTGAAAGGCGTGGCCACGGTCAAGATGTTCAATTTCGTGGCCGTGGATTGCTGCGACCCGGTTTTCGCGCGGGGCGTGGTTGTTTCCCCGGACGCCTTGGCGCAATATCTGGACGACCAGGGTGCCAGCGCGCTCGGGGATGCCTGCCGGTGGAACGGCGGGAATGTGGACTGTGGAGCCCTGCGCGAGGTTGTGGCCTCGGCCGGTGGGGATATTTTGTTGACCGTGCGCGGGGAGGGCCGGGCTTGATTTCACGGAATCCGAACACTTCGCTGGCCAGGGCGATGCTGATGGCATTGGCCTTGGCCCTTTTTTGCCTGGGCTTGACCGGGTGTGGCGCGCCGCGCATTCCGGGTGTGTACGAACCGTCCAAGCCTCCCGCGACATCGAAGCCCTCCAAGAAGGGCGGGACCTACAAGCCGTACACGGTCCTGGGACAAACCTACTATCCACTGGGCTCGGCGGACGGATATTCCGAGACCGGCGTCGCCTCCTGGTATGGCCCTAACTTTCACGGCAAGAAGACGGCCAACGGTGAACGCTACGATATGTATCAAATGACGGCGGCGCATCGAATTTTGCCCATGCAGACGCGTCTCTTGGTGCAGAACCTGGACAACGGACGCCGGGCCGAGGTGCGGGTCAATGATCGCGGGCCCTTCGTCAACAATCGCATCATTGATTTATCCTACGCCGCGGCCGATTATCTGGGCGTTGTCGGTCCGGGCACGGCCAGGGTCTATCTGGAAACCGTGGCCGGGCAAAAACTTCGGTATCAGGGGCCGTTCTATGTGCAATATGGTGCTTTCGCCGTGGCCGAGAACGCCAGCAGGCTCAAGGCGCGGCTGATCGCGCGAGGATTTGCCGGGACAAGGGTCTCGGTGGGAGAGTTGAACGGAACAACGTTCTGGCGGGTGCAGATCGGGGCTTTCTCCAGCCTGGGCGAGGCCGAGGCCGTTCGTGTCCGCCTGACCAGGGAAAGCCCGGATTGCTTTGTTATTGCGGATTGAGCTCGGCCCGCAGCTTGCGCGAAATGCGGAAAACCACGACCTTGCGTTCGGAAAGAATGATGGATTCGCTGGTTTGCGGATTGCGGCCCTTGCGCGCGTCCTTTTCGTAGGCTTCGAACTTGCCGAATCCGCTGATCAGGAGGGAATGGTCTTTTTTGACGGCATCCTTCATGATATCAAGCATGGCCTCGACCTGGGCCTTGACCTCGGCCCGGTTGCGGTCGGATTTTTCATAGATGTTGTCCACAATTTCGGCTTTCGTCAGGGTGTTGCTGCTCATCGTGCCTCCTGGCCGGTTCCATGGCCCAGGGATAAAGGTGCAATGTTTCTATGCGGTTAATATACAGTGATTTTTAGGGAAAAAACGGGAATGCGCGCAGATCGTTCACATTCTTGTTCGACCTTTATCTGACACGTTTTTTTTTTTCAAGCATAACAGCTTGTTTTTTTTTCTTTTTAAGGAATATGTCCAAAATCCGCGTCCTGCGCTTTCCCCATCCCGAACCGCCCGGAGCGAAGATCCGGCTGGTTCCGTTTTTTCTGCCCTTTGCCGGTTGCCCGGGGCGGTGCGTCTTTTGCGACCAACATGCCCAGACCGGCGTGGCCGGGATCAGTCTGGATACGGCCCTGGTCGAGCTGCGGGCACGCCTGGCCGCCGGACGCGCTCCCTTTGGCGTGGGCTTTTTTGGTGGAACCTTCACCGGTCTGGACCGGACGTGGCAAGAACGCTTCCTGGGCGTGGCCTCCGAGGCGAGGAGCCAGGGGCTTGACCATGTCCGCGTTTCCACGCGTCCGGACAGGATCGATCCCGAGACGTTGCGCCTGCTCCGGGAGCGGGGCGTGGACATGGTCGAACTCGGTGTGCAGTCTTTCCAGGCGGATGTCTTGCGCGCCAGCGGCCGGGGATACACGCCCGAGGTGGCCGCCACGGCCTGCCGCATGGTCCACGAGGCGGGATTGCGTCTGGGCATCCAGCTTTTGCCGGGTCTTCCCGGCCACGATCCGACCTTGTGGCGTGATGACGTGGATTTGGCCATTGCCCAGCGCCCCGAGGTGGTCCGCGTGTACCCCTGCGTGGTCATGGCCGGGACCGAGCTGGCCCGGTGGCATGCCCGGGGCGAGTACGCGCCCTGGCCACTGGACATGGCCGTGCGCGAGTGCGGCTGGGCTGTGTTGCGTTTTTGGGAAGCAGGCATCCGGGTCATCCGTGTCGGATTGGCCGATGAGGCCGGTCTGCGTTCCGGGATGGTGGCCGGGCCGTGGCATCCAGCTTTCGGAAACATGGTCCGGTCCGAGGCGATGTGTTGTTTTTTGGAAAACAAGCTCGCCGGTCTGACGGTCCGCGCCATGTGCGTGCCGCGCCGTCTGGGGGGCGATTTGTGGGGACTCGGACGAGCCAACGCCCCGCGCCTGGAGCGGCTCGGAATCACCAAACGGATTTTACGCGCGTGGCCCGATCGGGACATTGCCGTGGACGTGGAGGAATAGATGCAAAAAACGCGGGTGCACACCATCAGTCTGGGATGCCCGAAGAATCAGGTCGATACGGAGTGGATGCTGGGTGCCCTTGGGCCGGGTTTGGTCAATGTCCTGTCGCCACGGGAGGCCGACGTGGTCTTGATCAACACCTGCGGCTTCATCGAGCCGGCCGTCGGCGAGTCGCTTCAGGTCATTTTGGACACGGCCCAGGACGTGGCCGGATTGACGCCGAAACCATTGCTCGTGGTCACGGGGTGCTTGGTCAACAGGTACGGTCAGGATTTGCGGGCCGAATTGCCGGAAGTCGATCTTTTTCTGGAAATCGCCCGGCAGGCGGAGCTGAGCGATCTGGCGCGGGAGATGCTCGCCAGCCGGAATCGGTCCGAGGATGTCCTGCCCGTTTCGGGTGACGGGCCCGGGGGACAGGCCCGCCTGCTGACCACGCCGCCCAGCTTTGCCTATCTCAAAATCGCCGAAGGCTGCGACAACCGTTGCCGGTTCTGCACCATTCCATCCATCCGGGGGCCGCTCGTAAGCCGCCCCCTGGCCGAGATCGTGGACGACGCGGCCTGGTGCCTGGGCCAGGGGCGCCAGGAACTGGTCCTTATCGCCCAGGACGTCACCGCGTATGGCCGGGACCGGGGCGAGAAAAACGCCCTGCGCACGTTGATCGAAAAGCTCGCGGTCCTGCCCGGTCTGGCCTGGCTGCGGCTCATGTATCTCTATCCGTCCGGTCTGGACCGGGAGTTGCTCCGCTTCCTGGCAGGGCTGGGTCGTCCGTTTGTTCCGTATTTCGATATTCCCCTGCAACACGCCCATCCCGATATCCTGGCTTCCATGGGCCGCCCTTTCCGACGCGATCCACGCCAGGTCATCGAGCAGGTGCGCGAATTTTTTCCGGATGCGGCGCTGCGCACGACGTTTATCGTCGGGTATCCGGGCGAGACCGAGGCCCATTTCCGGGCCCTGGAAGATTTCGTGCGCGAGGCCCGATTCACCCATCTGGGTGTTTTTCCGTATTATCCCGAGGAGGGGTCCGAGGCGGCCACGTTGCCTGATCAGCTCCCGGACGAGGTCAAGGAGGAGCGGCGCGAGCGGATCATGATGCTGCAAGCCGAAATCAGCGAGGAAATTCTGGCCGGCCAGGAAGGGCTGGAGGTGGAGGTTTTGGTGGACCGTCCCCATGAGGAATGGCCGGGACTGTTCGAGGGGCGGACCTGGTTCCAGGCGCCGGAGGTGGACGGCATGACCTATGTCAGTGGGGAGGGCGTGGCCCCGGGCAGGATGGCGCGGGCCGTGGTCGAGGAAACCAAGACGTATGATCTGGTGGCCCTGGCCTGAGCTCCGGGCGGGTACTTTGACGAACTCAAAAACACACTTTTTTGCGAAGATTATTCTGGTTGTCAACCATGGGGCTCTCTGCTAGGACTGCCCAAATTTATTTTTCGTTAGGGGGTAAACATATGAACAACACTCAAACCACGGCAGAAACCATGGACGAAATGATGGATATGGATTTCGAGTCTCAACTCGAAAACTATCTCAACTCCGACTTCGGCGATATCGAAGAAGGTGTCATCGTCTCTGGCGAAGTCGTGAAAATCGACGACACCTACATTCTCGTGGATGTCAATTTCAAGTCCGAAGGCCAGATTCCGCTCGACGAATTCATGGAAAATGGCCAGGTGGCTGTCAAAGTCGGCGACACCGTCGACGTATATGTTGTTCGGAAGAACGAGCGTGAAGGGTCCATCGTTCTTTCCCGGGACAAGGCCAAGCGCATGCAGGTCCTGGACGAGCTGGAAAAGCTTCTGGAAACCGGCGATGTTGTTGTCGGTCGGATCATGCGTCGGATCAAGGGTGGCTATGTTGTTGAAATCAAAGGCATCGAGGCATTTTTGCCCGGCTCCCACGTCGATCTGCGTCCGGTCCCGGATATGGATGCCCTGGTCAACCAGGATTTTGAATTTCGCGTGCTCAAGATCAATCGTCGCCGCAGCAACGTCATCGTTTCCCGTCGCGTGCTGCTCGAGGAAGATCGCGACCGCAAGCGCGGCGAGCTGCTGACCACGTTGGAAGAAGGTCAGACCGTGAACGGCGTGGTCAAGAACATCACCGAATACGGTGTGTTCATCGATCTGGGCGGCTTGGACGGCCTGCTGCACATCACCGACATGTCCTGGAAGCGCATCAAGCATCCCAAGGAAATGGTCCAGCTGGGCGACGAATTGCAGCTCAAGGTGCTGTCCTTCGACCAGGAGGCCAAGAAGGTCTCCCTGGGTCTGAAGCAGCTGGTTCCCGATCCGTGGGCCAATATCTCCGAGAAGTATCCCGAGGGCCAGAAACTGTCCGGCAAGGTCACCAACCTGGTCGATTACGGCGCCTTCGTGGAGCTGGAACCCGGCGTGGAAGGCCTGGTGCACATTTCCGAAATGTCCTGGACCCGCAAGCTGCGTCACCCCTCCCAGATGGTCCGCCCCGGCGACGAAGTGGACGTCATCATCCTGGGCGTGGACGTGGACCGCAAGCGTATCTCCCTGGGCATGAAGCAGGTTGCTCCCAATCCGTGGGATCTGGTGGCCGAGAAATACCCCGAGGGCACCATCCTCGAGGCCAGCGTCAAGAATATCACCGAGTTCGGGCTGTTCATTGGCATCGAGGACGGCATTGACGGCCTCATCCATGTCTCCGATCTGTCCTGGACCAAGAAGATCCGTCACCCCAACGAGCTGTACAAGGTCGGTGACGTGGTCCGGGCCAAGGTCTTGACCGTGGACAAGGAGAACGAAAAGTTCACCCTGGGCATCAAGCAGCTCTCCGACGATCCGTGGCTGGACGTGCCCAATCGCTACCCCGTGGGTACGTTGCTGACCGGCACCATCACCAACATCACCGATTTCGGACTGTTCGTGGAAGTCGAGGAAGGCATCGAGGGCTTGGTCCATGTCAGCGAGATGAGCAAGAAGAAGATCAAGACCCCCAAGGAAGCCTTCAACGAGGGCGACACCATCGAGGCCAAGGTCATTCATGTCAGCGCCGACGAACGTCGTCTGGGCCTGTCCCTGAAACAGCAGGAACCCGAGCGCAAGCGTGGCGGCGCGGAATTCCGCACCACCCAGAGTGGCACCATGACCGGCAGCAACCTGGGCGACATGATCCGTCAGAAGATGGAAGAAAACGCCGAGAGCGACGAGGAATAGCCCCGCGGCAGCTTCGTGCCCGGTATTCGAGTCTGACACGGAGGCTGCATCCACCCAGGGTGCGGCCTCTTTTTTTTGAGGATGAGCATGATGGAAAACGGACTCAGCTCCGCCGCCAGAAAACGCCTGGCGACCTTGAAACCCGGCGAGCGCATCGAATGCGATTTCGCTCTGGATATCGCCCGCCACGCCTCGGTCCATGAACTCGGCGAGGCCGCCCTGCGCCAGCGTCGAGCCCGACATGGGGACAAGGCGTATTATGTCTATAACCAGCATCTGAACTATACGAACATCTGCAAGAATCAGTGTCGGTTTTGCGCGTTTTTCAAGCGCAAGGGCGAAGAGGGCGGCTACGCCCATTCCCTGGACACGGTTCGGGGCATGCTCGAGGCGCGCAAGGATCATCCCATCCGGGAAATCCACATTGTCGGTGGGCTCAATCCGGACCTGCCCTATCAATACTATCTCGATCTGGTGGCCTTGTGCCGGCAAATTCGTCCCCAGGCCGTGATCAAGGCTTTCACGGCCGTGGAGATCGCCCATTTCGCCGATACCTGGAACCGCGATGAGCGGACCGTGCTCGAAGAACTGCGCGCGGTCGGGCTCCAGGTGCTGACCGGCGGTGGGGCCGAGGTTTTTTCCGCGGCCATGCGCGCCAAGCTCTGTCCGGAAAAAGTCAGCGGCGAGCGTTGGCTGGCCATTCATGGCCTGGCCCATGACATGGGCATCAAGACCAACAGCACCATGCTTTTCGGGCACATTGAATCCTGGGAAGACCGTGTCGAGCATCTCGACGCCCTGCGCATCCTGGAGGACGCCAAGCCGGGTTTTGTGTGCTTCATTCCCTTGGCCTACCAGCCGCGCAACAACGAGCTTCGGGCCGCCGGTCCCACCGGCGAGGAATACCTGCGCATGATCGCCGTGTCCCGTTTGATGCTGGACAACATTCCACATATCAAGGCGTACTGGGCCTTTGCCGGAATCAAGGCCGCGCAAATGGCGCTGTGGGCCGGCGCCGATGACTTCGACGGGACCATCGTCGAGGAAAAAATCGGACATGCGGCCGGAGCCGATTCGCCCAAGGGGATGACCATCGGCGAGTTGGTGGATACCATTTCGGCCAGTGGCTTTGTCCCGGTGCAGCGCGACGCCCTTTTCGACGAGGTCTCGACGCTTCGGGCTTGAAGGCCGCTTTTTCCTTGATTTTTCAAGCGGAACATGGTTGTGAAATGTTCCACATATGGGTTGCTGGAATACGATACGAGGAGGAACGCATGCTGGGAGAACTTTTTGGAAACATGCTGCACAGCACGGTGCAGGGCTTCATCGGGGTCCTCGGGATTTTCACCTACCTCGCGGCCATCGTTATCGCCGCGCTGTACCGCATCAAGGAAGGCATGAACGAGCACCATCACTAGGGCGTTTTTTGGGGTGATGGATGGAGCGCGGCGTTGACCGCGCTTTTTTTTTGCGACGAAACTTTCCGAAGCTTGCCAATGGTGTGTTCTCTTTTCTATCCTGTCGGGAAATTCCGGAGGTTTATCCATGTCCAGTCCGCACGGTTTCGGCGATCTTGATGTTTACCTGTTCAAGCAAGGCCGCCATGGGCGGCTTTACGAACTTTTTGGCGCCCATCCCGCCCCCGACGGAGGATACCGCTTCGCGGTCTGGGCGCCCAACGCCAGCTATGTTTCCGTGGTCGGGGATTTCAATCACTGGGATCGGACCGCGGCCCCCATGGCCGTGCGTCTGGACAGTTCCGGAGTTTGGGAGGGCCTCGTGCCGGCGGCCAGACATGGTCAGCGCTACAAGTATTTCATTTCCTGGTCCGGCGGGTCGGGTGAGCGCGCCGATCCCTACGCCCTGTTCAACGAGGAGCCGCCGGCCACGGCCTCGATCATTTGGGATCTCGATTACGGGTGGGACGACGCGGCCTGGATGAAAGACCGGGGGGAGCGCAATTCCCTGGCCAGTCCCTGGGCCATCTATGAGGTTCATTTGGGTTCGTGGCGTCGGGACGAGCAGGGCGATTTCTTGAATTACCGGCGCATCGCCCATGAGTTGGCGGCCTATGCCCAGGATATGGGCTTTACCCATGTCGAGCTGATGCCCGTGGCCGAGCATCCGTTTTATGGTTCCTGGGGGTATCAGAGCACCGGTTACTTCGCGCCGTCCAGCCGCTACGGCTCGCCCCAGGATTTTCGTTATTTCGTGGATTATCTGCACCAGCGGGGCATTGGTGTTATCCTGGATTGGGTGCCGGGACATTTTCCGACCGACGCCCATGGCCTGGCATATTTCGATGGGACCGCCTTGTACGAGCATGCCGATCCGCGTCAGGGATTTCATCCCGAATGGACGAGCGCCATTTTCAACTATGGCCGCTATGAGGTCGCGGGGTTTTTGATTTGCAATGCCCTGTATTGGCTGCGCGAATTCCATCTCGATGGGCTGCGCGTGGATGGCGTGGCCTCCATGCTCTACCTTGATTATTCACGGGGCGAAGGGGAGTGGATTCCCAACCGCCATGGCGGTCGGGAAAACCTGGAGGCCATCGAGCTGCTGCGCGAATTGAACAAGGCCGTGTATCAGGAATTTCCCGACGTGCAGACCATCGCCGAGGAGTCCACGTCCTGGCCCATGGTTTCCAAGCCCGTCTATCTGGGTGGTCTGGGGTTTGGGCTGAAGTGGAACATGGGCTGGATGAACGACTCCCTGACCTACATGGAATACGACCCGATCTACCGCAAATACCACCACAACCTGCTCACGTTTGCCTTGTGGTACGCTTATGCCGAGAATTTTGTCCTGCCTCTTTCCCACGACGAGGTGGTTCATGGCAAAAAATCGCTACTGTCCAAGATGCCAGGAGATGCGTGGCGGCAAATGGCCGGTCTGCGGGTTTTGTTTGGATATATGTACGGCCTGCCAGGCAAGAAACTGTTGTTCATGGGCGCGGAATTTGGCCAGTGGAATGAATGGAACCACGATCGGGCCCTGGACTGGGAGCTGCTGACCTTTCCGGCGCACGACGGTTTGCGGAGCTGGGTGCGGGATGTGAACCGGTTTTACCGGGAGTGTCCGGCATTGCATGAACTGGATTTCGACCCGGCGGGGTTTTGCTGGGAAAATTGCCACGATTCGGACCAGAGCGTGCTCAGTTTTTTCCGCAAGGCTGGCTCCCGGACCGTGCTGGTGGTGTGTAATTTCACGCCAGTTGTCCGCGAACATTATGCCGTGGGCGTGGACCGGGGCGGGATGTGGCGCGAGGCGCTCAATTCCGACAGCATTCACTATGGCGGCAGCGGGGTCGGCAACATGGGCGGCGCGCGGGCCGAGGCCATTCCCGTCCATGGTCGACCTTTTTCGCTGAATCTGGTGTTGCCGCCCCTGGCCGTGGTTTATTTCATGCCCGAGGGCGAGTGATGCCGATGAACACTCGCCGCGCTGGCGTGCTTTTGCATGTCTCTTCCCTGCCATCCCGGCATGGATTGGGGGATTTCGGCCCGGAAGCCCATGCTTTCGCGGATTTTTTGGCCCGTTCGGGCCAGTCCGTGTGGCAAATGCTGCCCCTGACCCCGATCAACGCCGGAGCGGGCAATTCGCCGTATAGCAGCTACTCCGCCTTTGCCGGCAACGTGCTCTTTATCAGCGTGGACCTGTTGGCCCGGTCCGGGTTGGTGCGGGCCGAGGACATCCATCGTGCGCCGGATTTTCCCTTGGGCCGGGTGGATTACTCCTCCGCAGCCGCGTGGCGCATGCACGTGCTCGAAGCGGCCTTCGACAGCGCCTTGCCCCGACTGCGCGCGAATGCCGCGTTCGAGGATTTTTGCCAGCGGGAGGAGGCTTGGCTGGATGATTATGTTTTGTTCATGGCGTTGAAGCGCGAGCAGAATTTCGCGCCATGGTTCGCCTGGCCCATGGAATTGCGTCTGCGGGAGGAGGCGGCCTTGCGCGCGGCACGGGCGCGGTTGGGGTATTCCATGCTCCAGGAGCGTTTTTACCAATATCTGTTTGCGCGGCAGTGGCGGGACCTGCGCCGGCATTGCACGGATTTGGGCATCGCGATCATGGGCGACGCGCCGATTTACGTCAGCCTGGACAGCTGCGATGTGTGGGCCAATCGAGGTATTTTCGAGCTCGATGACACGGGCCTGCCTGTTTACTCGGCGGGTGCGCCACCAGATTATTTCAGCGCGACCGGCCAGATGTGGGGCAATCCCGTCTACGCCTGGGAGCGTCTGGAACGGACCGGGTTTTCGTGGTGGATCCAACGCCTGGCGCATGAAAGCCGGCGTTACGATCTGGTCCGTCTGGATCATTTTCGGGGCTTTTGCGCCTTCTGGCAGGTGCCGGCCTGCGAGCCCACGGCCGAGAACGGATCGTGGATACCCGGCCCAGGCGAAAAGTTGTTCGAGGCCGTGTCGCGGGCAGTTCCGGATTTAAGGCTCGTGGCCGAGGATTTGGGCGTGATCACGCCGGATGTGACGGAGCTCATGGGCCGGTTTGGTTTTCCGGGCATGAAGGTGCTCCAGTTCGCTTTTTCCGAGAACATGGGGCAAAACACCTACATTCCGCACAACGTCGTCCCGAACAGCGTGGCTTTCACGGGAACTCACGATAACAACACCACGCGCGCTTGGTTTGCCGAGGAGCTGGGGCCGGATGGCCGGGAACGATTGCGAGCCTATGTGGGCTGGAATGTCACGGAAGCCGATGCCGCCGATGTCCTGATCCGGCTGACCCTGGCTTCCGTGGCCGATTTGGCCATTATTCCCATGCAGGATTATCTTGGCCTGGATGGAGAGGGCCGCATGAACATGCCCGGTGTCGCGGGTGGAAACTGGGGGTGGCGTCTGCCTGCTGGAGTCCAGACCGAGGCGCTTTCGGCGCGGATGCGGACCTTGGCCCACATCTACGGGCGTTGACCCGCCCGGGCGCGGGCAAAAAAAAACCCTGCCAGGCAGGGTTTTTGGGGAAAAAATTGGTGGCTACACGCAACCGGTGGGCTTGGGCAGACCAGCCATCTTACACGCACCCTTACCAGGACCGGAGGGGAACAGCTCGTAGATCTGTTTCAGCTTGTAGCCAGTGGACTTGGACAGAATGCGGACCATGGGCGCAATACCGTTCTTCTTGTAGTAGTCCTGCAGGAAGTCCAGGATCTGCTGGTGAGCTTCGGTGATTTCGGCGATGCCTTCGCTGTCCTTGACATACTCGACCCATTCAGGGGTCCAGTCTTCGAACTTCAGAAGGAAACCGTCTTCATCGATTTCGAAACTTTTACCCTGGAATTCAATTGTTGCCATGCTCAATTCCTCCTTAAGATGTTGTTCCTCAAAATTTTTCCTTCCGGAAAAAGAGTTTGCAAAGGCTCTCCCTATGGTGAAGGTATTTCTTTGTCAATGAGACAAGCCTTCTCCACCTCCCAGTCGACACTGGTGGCCTCTCTAGCAAATGAGGCCCAACACTTCAACAGGAAAGACGAAAGAACGATCACTGTCTGGCTATTTGAAATCTCGAACAATTATCTGTTCCTTGCGCATCTTGCACCATGATGGCCGTTCCTCGTCGTCGGGGATGGGACGGTGGTGGGGGATGGCGATATTACAGGCGCGGTGTCCGTCCACCATGCTTAAAAAGGGACAGTCCGCGCATTTGGTCACGACGAAAATCATGATTTGGTCCTTGGTCTGGGTTGGGCCCTACACATCGGCGGGCAGTGGAATTTCCTGGCAGAAGTCGTCCCATTCGGCGCAGGCCAGCTCCATGGGCTGCTCAAAATTTGTCTGACATTTGGGGCAGAGCACGGAGATGGTTGGATCGTTGCCAAATGTTTCACGCATGGCCGCCTCGCCGTGGGAGACGGCGGCGGTGTGTCCACAGCGGGGACATGTCGTCGAGACGGTGAATTGTTTGGTCATGTCGCGGCTCCTTGTTGGATGATCCACAGTGCATGGGTTTCGCATAAAAGCTTGGGTCGGAATCGTCAAAGCCTATTCGGCGTTGCCGTCCGATAGACCTGGACGATGGAAAAGGGCGGTATGTATCGATGAATCGAATTTGCATCTGTCCGGACTTTCCCGCAGACAATGGAAAATTTCATGGAGGATGCAATGACCAACGAAGCCTATCGCGAGATGTGGGAAACGCTCAATCTGGATCTGG
>RZYB01000070.1 GCA_009930495.1 Deltaproteobacteria bacterium | reverse complement strand
AAATGGCGGAGAGGGTGGGATTTGAACCCACGTACGGATTATTAGTCCGTAACCCGATTTCGAGTCGGGCGCGTTACGACCGGACTTCGCTACCTCTCCGCGAGGTGTTTTGAAATTTTCTTTTCCTGGCGGCGCTGCTGAAAAAATGCACGTAACATAATGCTGCATTCTTCTTGCAAAACACCCCCCAGTACCCAGAAATGGTGGTTGCTCCAGGAAAGCACGTTCCCCTCCATCCTGGTGACCAAGCATCCAGCCTTGGGATCCGGGGCGGCGAAAACCACTCCTGTCAATCTGGCCTGGATAATGGCGCCCAGGCACATGATGCACGGTTCCAGCGTCACCACCAGCACGGCGTCGGTCAAGCGATGGTTGCCAAGCAGTCTTCCAGCCTGGCGCAGGGCCAGAATCTCGGCGTGGGCACAAGGGTCATGATCAAAAATCGTCCTGTTTTCGCCCCGGCCCAAGATCTCTCCCCCGGCATCCACCACCAAGGCTCCCACCGGAACATCTCCCCGGGCTTGGGCCACCCTGGCAAGGCGTAGCGCCTCGCGCATGAAGGGCTCCCAGACGGAAGCGGCATCCATGCCCACCGCGTCCCGAGAGGGCGCACAGTAGAAACTCGTGGACTCGCTGTCAATCATCTTTACGCCGAGCCAAAGTCCAGCGTCTAGAGGCCCTTCAGATAATCAATACCGCCCTTGAGCAGGGCCGTGCCCAGGGTGGATGTTTCACCTCTGGTCCAACGCGGATGATTCGTCGGGTGGTTATAGGCTTCGGGGTGCGGCATAAGACCCAAAATCCGGCCGGAGGGATCGGTCAACCCGGCGATGCCCAAGGGAGATCCATTGGGATTGGCGGGATATTCCTGGGTTACTTCGCGGGTGAGTGGATCAACATATTGCAGGGCGATGAGATTTTGCGCCTGTAGCCTGGACAACGTGGCCTCGTCCTCGGGCATAAGCTTTCCCTCGCCATGACGAACAGGAATATACAAATAATCAAGATTGGTGGTGAATACACATGGCGAATCTTGATTGACCTTGAGAGTCACCCAACGATCCTCGTATTTGGCGGAGTCATTGTGACTCAAGGATACCTGACGGGTGAAGTATTTCCCGTCCAAAGCCGGCAACAAGCCAAGTTTGACCAAAAGCTGAAAGCCATTGCAAATGCCAAGAATCAGTCCGCCCGCGTTCAGCAAGGCCTGCAATTCTTCCATCAGGGATTTGCCGCTTTTTGTGCGCATGTGTCGCCAACGCAAGGCCGCGGCCTGGGCCGAGCCCAAATCGTCACCATCCAGAAAGCCACCAGGCAAAATCAAAAAATTGTAATCAGACAGGTTGATCTTATCCGCCGTCAAATCCGAAAAATAGGCGATGGTGGTCTGGTCCGATCCGGCCCGATCCGCCGCAAAGGCGCATTCCCGTTCGCAGTTCGTCCCGTAGCCGGTGATCACAAGCGTCTTGACCTGAGCCATCATTCCTCCGAAACGGCATCCATGCCGCGCTGTTTTTGAAGTAAGAGCCCATTACAGGCCAAAGTGGTGCCGCGCAAGCGCGAAATGCTCACCGGGGCCTGTTTGCAGTCCCCACCCTTTCTGGTATGAACACGCTGTGTTCGTGGAGAGCCGAGGGCCGCTTGACAAGCGGGAAGCCCGCTGCCTAAGGAGCCCGTGGGCATGAGATATGCCCCCTTCCGGGCTGCCGACTGGTGGCCCGTTTATTTTGTGGAGCACGGCATTCAACAGGATGCGGGCGCGGATCGACAACCATCAGGCGTACGAGGCAGCAATGCATACCAAATTCATTTTTGTCACCGGAGGGGTACTTTCATCCCTGGGAAAAGGATTGGCGGCCGCCTCCATCGCGGCCCTGCTCAAGGCACGGGGCCTTCGGGTCTCGATCCAAAAACTTGATCCCTACATCAATGTCGACCCAGGCACGATGAACCCCTTTCAGCACGGTGAAGTCTATGTCACGGACGACGGAGCCGAAACAGACTTGGATCTGGGTCATTACGAGCGCTACCTGGATATCTCCCTGAGTCAGCGCAACAACTATACATCCGGCCGCATTTACAACACCGTCATCACCAAGGAGCGCCGTGGCGACTACCTGGGTGGCACGGTGCAGGTCATTCCGCACATCACCGACGAAATTAAATCTTCCATCCTCTCCCTGGCCAGTGACGATCTGGACGTGACCTTGGTGGAAATCGGCGGCACGGTCGGAGACATCGAAGGTCTGCCTTTTTTGGAAGCCATCCGCCAGCTGCGGGCTGATCTGGGCAAGGACAATGTCCTCTACATCCATTTAACCCTGGTGCCATACATTAAAACAGCCGGCGAGGTAAAAACCAAGCCCACCCAGCATTCCGTAAAGGAATTGCGCAGTCTGGGCATCCAGCCGGACATCATTCTGTGCCGCTCCGAAGTGGATCTGGACGAGGACATCAAGAACAAAATTTCCCTGTTCTGCAACGTGGACAAAGACGCGGTCTTCACGGCCATCGACGTTAACCACATCTACGAATTGCCCCTGAGCCTCTATAATGAGGGGGTCGACCAGAAAATCGCCATTCTCCTGCGTCTGGCCGCCAAGAATCCGGACCTGCAACAGTGGAAGGACCTGGTCCACAATCTGAAGAATCCCACGACCAGCGTGACCATCGCCATTGTCGGCAAATACGTCGATTTGAAGGAAGCCTACAAGAGCCTGCACGAGGCCCTGACCCACGGCGGCGTGGCCAACAGCGCGGGTGTCAATTTTGTCTACGTCAATTCCGAGGAAATCACCCCGGACAACGTGGCCGACAAATTGGCCGAGGCCGACGGCATCCTGGTTCCCGGCGGATTCGGCACGCGCGGAGTGGAGGGCAAAATCACGGCCATCACCCATGCCCGCGAAAACAACATTCCCTTCTTTGGCATCTGTCTGGGCATGCAGTGCGCGGTTATCGAATACGCCCGCAACGTCATGGGACTGACCAAGGCCAATTCCGAGGAATTCGATCTGACCACGCCCGATCCCGTCATCTATTTGATGAAGGAATGGTTTGACTTCCGCAAAAAGTGCGTCCAGCGCCGCGACCTGGGCAGCGAGAAAGGTGGAACCATGCGCCTGGGTGCCTATCCCTGCGTGATCGAGCCGGATACCCGGGCCTTCGAAGCCTACGGGGTGACGGACATTTCCGAACGCCACCGCCATCGCTACGAATTCAACAGCGCCTATCAAACCCGCTTCGAGGAGGCTGGTCTGACCATCAGCGGCATGTCGCCGGACAAAAGCCTGGTGGAGATCGTGGAGATCAAGGACCATCCGTGGTTCCTGGGGTGCCAGTTCCATCCCGAGTTCACATCCAGACCCATGCGACCGCATCCACTGTTCCGGGACTTCATCCGCGCGGCGGTGACCAACAAAAAATCCGGGAAATGAACATGCCCGATCTTAGCGCCTTGATCCACGATCGTCCGTTCATTCTGGCTGGCCCCTGCGTGCTGGAAAGTCTGGACCTGGCCATGGCCGTGGCCGAGGAATTGGCCGCCATCTCCCGTGACCTGGGTCTGCCCCTGATCTTCAAAAGCTCCTTCGACAAGGCCAACCGCACCGTTGGATCGAGTTTTCGTGGGCCAGGCCTGGACCTGGGACTGAATTGGCTGGCCCAGATCAAAAGTCGCACCGGCCTGCCCATCGTCACCGACATCCATGAATCCCGCCAAGCGTCCCTGGTGGCCGAGGTGGCCGACGTGCTCCAGATTCCAGCCTTCCTGTGCCGGCAGACGGATTTGCTCCTGGCCGCGGCCCGCACGGGCCGTGTCGTCAATATCAAGAAAGGCCAGTTCATGGCCCCATGGGACATGAGCGGACCGGTCGAAAAAATCCGCGCGGCCGGGTTTGACAAAATCTGGCTGACCGAACGCGGCGCGACCTTCGGCTACAACAATTTGGTCGTGGACTTCCGCTCCCTGGTCATCATGAAGGACCTGGGCTGCCCGGTCATCTTCGACGCCACGCATTCCGTGCAGCTGCCCGGCGGACAGGGCACGTCCTCGGGAGGGCAACGCCAATTCGTTCCGCATTTGGCCCGGGCGGCGGCGGCCTGCGGCTGCCAGGGAATTTTCATGGAGGTCCATCCGGACCCGGACCACGCCCTGTGCGACGGCCCCAATTCCTGGCCGCTGAGCAAGGCCCGCTCCCTGCTCACGGAGCTCAAAGCCATCTGGAGTATTCCCCATGCGGGCTGAAGACGCGGCCAAGGCGGTGCGCCTTGTGATTCTGGACGTGGACGGGGTCCTGACCGACGGTGGACTGTACTACGACGGCGAAGGCCGGGTGCTGAAACGATTCAATGTTCAGGACGGGCTGGGCATCAAACTCGCGGCCGGCCTCGGGCTGGAATTCGCGGTCATCACGGGCCTGGAATCACCGGCTGTCCGCGACCGCGTCGAGGAATTGGGCATCCGTCACTACTATCCCGGACACACCCGCAAAATCCCACGGCTAAACGACCTTGCCGCCAAAACGGGGATATCGTTTGCGAACATGGCGTACGTCGGTGACGACTGGGTCGATGCCGCTCCCATGTCCAAGGTCGGACTACCCATTGCCGTGGCCAACGCCCGTCCGGAAATTCTACGCCTGGCCGCGTGGACCACGACAGCCCGTGGGGGGAATGGCGCTGTCCGCGAAGCCATTGACTTCATCCTGCGCGCTCAAGACAAATTCGACGCCTTGTGGCGGGATTGGTCCACTGCATGAAACGGGCCCTGGCCATCGTCCTGGTGCTTGCCTTTCTGGCTGGCGCTGCGGCCTTGGGGAAATACATCCTCTGGCCCGAGCGTCTGGACACGACCGACCTGAAACAGCTCGATGTGGATTTGAGCCTCAAGGGCGTGGAGCTCAGCCAGGGCCGTGACGGGAAAAAACTGTGGAACCTGAAGGCCTCGGAAGCGGATTATGTTGAAAACACGGACGAATTGACCCTGGCCGCGCCCATCATCACCTACTGGGGCGAAGGCGAGGAGCCGCCCATGCAGGTCATGGCCCCCAAAGGCCAGGTCTGGCAAAAAGAAGACCGGGCCAGGATGTGGGACGGGGTGAACGGCACCCGAGGCGAATACGCCATGCGCGCCGACAGTCTGGACTATACGGGAACAAGGCGGGAAATCCTGCTGACCGGCAATGTCCAGCTCGTCGGGAAAACCATGCTGGCCAACTCGAACACGCTGACATATTTTTTGGAAAACGGCGACTTCCTCGCCCAAGGCAACGTCCAGGTCATTATGAACTGAACGCGCGGGAGCAGTATGCGCTTATTCTTCCTTATCCTCGCCCTGCTGTGGACGTCCCCGGTATGGGGTGAAAATTCGGTGCCCGTGAAAATCACCGCCGACACCATGCGCTATACCCAAAAAAATGATGAAGTCATTTTCGCGGGCAACGTCCACGTCATCCGCGAGGACATCAATCTTTGGTCCGAAACCTTGACCGTTTTTCTGGAAAAACAAAAAAACACGGATCAGGCCAAAGATCCCCTGGCCGCCCAGCAGGGGTCCATCAAGCGGATCACCGCCATCGGCAACGTGCGCATCAAGGCCGAGGGAAATCGCTCGGGAACTTGCGGCAAAGCCACGTACGAAGCTGCTTCCGAGGTTCTGATCCTGGAAGACAACCCCGTTCTCAAGGAAGGGCCAAACACGATCCAGGGTGAAATCATCAAGCTGTACATCAAGGAGAATCGGAGCGAGGTCATCGGTGGCAAAAAACGGGTCGAGGCGATATTCATGACCCAGGACAAGCAACCCGGCCAGATTCAATGACCACTCTCGGCGGCACAAGCCTGGCCAAGCGCTATGGCGCGCGGGATGTTGTCCGCGACATAGACCTGACCGTGGCCCAGGGCGAGGTCGTGGGCGTTCTCGGGCCAAACGGCGCGGGCAAGACCACCACCTTCTACATGTTGGCCGGAATCATCCGCCCCACGCGCGGCCGGGTCATGCTGGACACGAACGACATCACCGCCTGGCCCTTGCACAAACGGGCCCAGGCCGGCATGAGCTACCTGCCCCAGGAGAGCTCGATCTTCAAAAAGCTGACCGTGCGCCAAAATCTGGAACTGATCCTGGAGTACTCCGACCAGTCCCGCCAGAAGCAACGCGATACAGCGGACCGCCTGCTTGAAGAGCTGGGCATCAAAAAACTCGAGCACCAATCAGCTGCCTTTCTGTCCGGAGGCGAACGGCGCCGTCTGGAGATCGCCCGGGCCTTGATCCAAGATCCCAAGTTCATCCTGCTGGACGAGCCCTTCGCCGGCATCGACCCCCTGGCCGTCGACGACATTCAGGACATTATCACGGCCCTGCGCGACAAAGGCATCGGCATTCTCATTTCCGACCACAATGTTCGCGAAACCCTGCGCATCTGCGATCGCGCGTATCTCGTCCACGATGGGCGCGTCATCCTAAGTGGCAGTCCGGGGGAAATTGTCGACAATCCCAAGGCCCGCAAAGTCTATCTGGGTGAGGGATTCAGCTTGTAGGACAAGCGAGGATTGCCAGTCATGACCTTCTGTGGCAGATTTGCTTTTCGGTTGAAGAATTTTTTCACACCATCATGAGTCATTAGGGATACACCAACATCATGGGCCTCGAACTCCGGCAAAACCTCAAACTTACCCAACAGTTGGTCATGACCCCGCAGCTTCAGCAGGCCATCAAGCTGTTGCAGCTCTCCAGATTTGAACTGCTTGAAGCCGTGCAGCAGGAATTACTGGAAAATCCCATGCTGGAGGAAGCGCCAAAGGAAATTTCCGAGGAACACGAGCCACAGATCCCCGCCACCGACGAACGCACCGATGTCGCCTACGAAGAAGCGGACCTTGTTCGCAACGCGGATTGGGAAAACTATCTGGGAGATTTTTCCAGCACGGCCAAACAAGTCCAGTTCAAGGAAACCGAGGCCCTCGAGGAAATGATGTCCTATGAGGCAAGGCTGGCGGGAAAACCTTCCCTGGAAGGACATTTGTTGTGGCAGCTCTGTTTGTCCACCAACACCGAGGAAGAAGAAATCATCGGTGAAATCATCATCGGCAATCTCAACTCCCAAGGTTACCTCGAACCACCCATCGAGGATATCGCGTCGCAGACGCTTTCCCCGCTTGCCCTCGTGGAATCCGTGCTGCATCGCGTTCAACGCTTCGATCCCGTGGGCGTGGCCGCCCGTTCTCCCAAGGAATGCCTGCTCGTCCAACTGGACATGCTCGGACAGGATGATCCGATCCTCGTCTCCCTGGTCGCCGATCACCTGGAAGACATCGAAAAACGCCGTTACAAGCCGTTGTTGCGCAAATTCAAAATCCAGATGGAAGACCTCAAGGCCTATCTGGACATCATCCAATCTCTTGATCCCATGCCTGGGGCGAGCTACGGCAGCGACAGCACCATTTATGTCAGCCCGGATGTCTTTGTATATGAATACGAGGGAGATTTCGTTATTGTCATGAACGACGACGGTCTCCCCAAACTCCAGCTGAGCCCGTACTACATGGAAGACACCTCCTTGTCGGTCAAGGGACCGGAACGGGAATACCTGCACGATAAGATGCGCTCCGCCCAGTGGCTCATGAAGAGCTTGCACCAAAGGCAAAAAACCCTGTATAAGGTCGTCGAGAGCATCGTGAAATTTCAACGGGAATTTTTCGAGCATGGCGTGACCAAACTCAAACCCCTGATCCTCAAGGACGTGGCCGATGACATCGAGATGCATGAATCCACGGTCAGCCGCATCACCACGAGCAAGTACGTGGCCACTCCCCACGGAATTTTCGAATTGAAATTCTTCTTCAATTCGGCTCTTGATCTGGACGACGGCACCCAGGTCGGTTCCGAATCCGTCAAGGCCATCATCAAAAAAATGGTCAGCGAGGAAGACCAAAAAAAACCCTACAGCGATGAAAAAATCGCGGCCGTGCTGAAGGAAAAACTGGATGTGAACATCGCCCGTCGCACAGTGGCCAAGTACCGCTCAGTGCTGGGCATCGAATCCTCGTCCAAGAGAAAACAAATTTTTTGACACCGTGCCCTCGAAACCCGACCACCGGGTCTCGGGGATGACCACAAACCCACGAGGAGGCTTCCATGAGGATTACCTTCAACTTCAAAAACTTCGACCCCTCTGATCATCTGCGGAAGTACGCCAGGGAGCGGTTTGGCAAACTCGGCAAGTTCATGACCGGCACGGAAGACGCTGAACTGCAGGTCAACCTTGAAGTGGAAAAATTCCGCCACATCGCGGATATCGTCCTGACCGGAAAGAACGTGCATATTTCCGCCCGGGAAGACAGCGAAGACATGTACTCCACCGTTGACCTGGTCTGGGACAAGCTTGAAGCCCAGATGCGCAAGCTTCGCGACAAGGCCAAAACCCAGCGCAAGGGCGGCAACGACACGGTACGCATGGATGTTATCCGCTTTGACGAGGACCAGACCGGCAAACGCCGTCCCAACATCCAGCAAACCGACCACTACGAACCCAAGCCCATGGTCGTGGAAGAAGCAGCCATGCAGCTCGGAACCACCGGCAACGATTTTCTGGTCTTCGTCAACGCCGAGAACGAACGCGTCAATGTTATCTACCGCCGGAAAAACGGGGATTTCGGCCTGATCGACCCCGGAGTATAGGGAATGAAGCTTGCCGAATATCTGGATAAGGATCTGATCATTTCCGACCTTTCGGCCAGGACCAAATCCGAGGTCCTGGCCGAACTTGTTTCGCCGCTGTCACGGACACATCCCGAGCTTGATCGTGAACATATCGTGCAAACCCTCATGGACCGGGAAAAACTCGGCACCACCGGCATCGGGGACGGCATCGCCATCCCGCACGGCAAACTGGACACCATCGAGCAGATCCTGATCATTGTCGGACGCAGCCTGCCCGGAGTGGACTTCTCCAGCCTGGACCACAAGCCAGCCACGATTTTCATCACCGTGCTGGCACCGTCCTCGGTGGTGGGGCTGCATCTCAAGCTCCTGGCCCACGTTTCCCGCCTCCTCAAGGACGAAACCTTCCGGAATGATTTTCTAACAGCGGCAGGGCCGGATGGCTTATGGGATCTGCTGCAAACCGTTTGACCCCTCGCGGATACCTCATGCAGAATTCTTTCGAGACCAAAAACGTGATCATCGTGTCCGGCATGTCTGGATCGGGCAAAAGCACGGCACTCAAGGTTTTCGAGGACATGAGATTTTTTTGCGTGGACGGGCTTCCGGCGCGCATGGCTCCGGCCCTGATCGAACTTTTTTTCAATTCCAAGCCAGGGGACTATCCCGGGCTGGCCATGGGCATGGACCTGCGCCAGCCAGACTTTGTTGGCCAATGGCGGGAAGTACTCGGCGACATGGAAAAACTCGCGGTAAAGCCAATCGTCATCTTCACCGACGCCGAGACCCAGGTACTGCTGCGCCGCTATGCCACCACCCGCCGCCCTCACCCCCTGGCCACCGGCGATCTTGGCCTGGAACAGGCCGTGGAACGGGAACGAAGCATCATGGAACCCATTCGCAACCAAGCGGATTTGGTTATCGATACCTCGCATCATTCCGTGCACGACCTACGCCGCGTTCTGCAGGAAAAATGGGGGGCCCTGGAATCCCAATCCAAGGGGATGCGCGTCCACCTTATTTCCTTTGGCTTCAAATACGGAGCACCGGCCGAAGCGGATCTGATCACGGACCTGCGTTTTCTGCCCAATCCATATTTCGATGAAAACCTGCGCCCCATGTCCGGACAGGACCGTGTCATCTCGGACTATATCCTGGGGGCGGACCCGGGTCGGGAATATCTGCGCCGCCTGCTGGAATTTCTGGATTTCACTCTCCCCCTGTATGCCACCGAGGGCCGCTATCGACTGACCATGGGATTTGGATGCACCGGTGGGCGGCACCGGTCCGTGGCCGTGACGGAAGCGGTTCGGAGCCATCTCCAGGAGCGCGGCTACATGATTTCCGTGGAACACCGCCACATGAGTCTTGGTTAACAGCTTTGGAGGAATGATGGTTGGAGTGATCGTGGTCACCCACGGTGAATTTGGAAAGTACCTGCTCGAAGCAGCCCAGACCATACTTGGTCCCCAGGAAAACTGCGCCTATCTCGCCATAGAGGGCGTCATGGACATGAACGGGCTGCTCTCGGAACTCAAGACCACGGTCTCGCGCCTGGATACTGGTAATGGTGTCATCATCCTGACCGACATGTTCGGCGGCACGCCCTCCAACATCAGCCTGTCCCTGCTGCAGCCCAACAAAGTCGATGTCCTGACCGGGGTCAACCTGCCCATGATGCTAAGGGTGTTGGCCATGCGCGAACAACCGCTGAATGATCTGGTGCTGGAAGCCAAAAAGGCCGCCATCCATGGTATCGTCGCGGCGGGAGAAATCCTGACCCGTAAAATCGCGAGTTAGCCATGCACTGGTTTCGTATCGACAACCGTTTGGTCCATGGCCAAGTCATCGAGGCCTGGCTCCCCCACATCAGGGCCAAGGCGCTGGTGGTGGCCAATGATGACCTCGCGGCGGATGCCCTGCGCCAGGAAATCATGAGTCTGGCCGTCCCCAGCGGTATCACCTTTTGTTGCTGCACTGTACGCGCGATCGGAGCCGAACTGCGCCGCCTGGACCTGGAAAAATCCGACCAGCACACGCTGGTTCTCTTCGCGACCTGTGCCGACGCTCGCGCGGCCCACATGTCCGGGGTGGAATTCACCACGGTCAATATCGGCAACCTCCATTACGGCCCGGGCAAGGAACAGATCTGCGAATATATCGCCCTTGGCCCGGACGACAGAAGCTGCCTCCACTACTTTGAAGAGCACGGGGTGGAAATCGATTTTCGCTGTGTGCCGACACGCACGGCAAAGGTGAACTTATGACCACGCTTCTCCCCCTCTCCGCGCATGACCTTCCAATTTTGATTGGCGGCGGTTTTTTTTTGCCCTCCTGTCCATAACCCGTTTCGGCTTGGACGTCGGATTCATCCAACGCCCCCTTTTCGCGGCGTCCTTGTGGGCCCTTCTGACATGGACGTGGCACCCGGCGCTGCATCTTGGAATTTTTTTTGAATTGCTGTGGCTGGACCTCTTCCCAGCCGGAACATTCATTCCACCCCACGCCCTTTTCGCGCTGATGACGTGCATCTGTGTCGTAACCGCGCTTGACGATCCAAACATGCGGCAAACAGTCACGGTCGTGGTCGCGTCTTTCCCCTTGGCGTATTTAGGCGCCTGGCTGGAACAAAAATTCCGGACCCGGCACAACCTTGTCTATACGACGCTCCTCGACTGGAGCCGCCACAAATCCCGCCATTCACCGCCACACATCCGACTCATCACACGGGCGCTGACCGAACATTTCTCCCTTTTTTGGGGAGTGTTCATGCTCTGTGGCGCAATCATCCTGGCCATGGTCCGCATGGCGCCGTCCTGGATATGGGCAGGACCCGAGCCAGGATGGCCCATGCTGTGGGTGGCCGCCAGTCTTGGCGCGATCCTGGCGTTGCGCATCCGCACCGCCCATGCCCTGAGCGCGGTTTGTTTGCTTTTGGCCCTGCTGGCAAATTTCTAAATCGTGATTCCCCCTGATATTATGACTTGGCAGGCGCCAATAATTGTGATATTTAGCACAAACTTTATGTCCGTCATGAAACCCTTTGAGGAGGAATACCATGTCCGTTTATGTTTTCGGTCACAAGAATCCTGATTCCGACACTGTATGCAGCGCCATCGCCCTGGCCGACCTGAAGAGCAAATTGGGTGTTGCCAGCACCGCCACTGCTCAGGGTGAGCTGCCCCCCGAGACAAAGTTCATCCTGGAAAAGTTCGGTGTCGCCGCTCCGGCCGTGAAAACCGCTTACGCCGGCGAAAAAGTGTTCCTGGTCGATACGTCCGATCTGGCGCAGCTTCCCGACGACATCAAGCAGGCAGAAGTGCTGGGCATTGTCGACCACCACAAGCTGGGCGACCTGACCACCTCCAGCCCGCTGGAATGCTGGATTTGGCCTGTTGGCTGCACCGCCACGGTCATCAACGCCATGTACAAATTCCATGGCGTGGAAATTCCCAAGGCCATCGCCGGCATCATGCTCTGTGCCATCTTGAGCGATACCGTTATCTTCAAGTCCCCGACCTGCACTCCGGCCGACAAGGAAGCCGCCGCCGCCCTGGCTAAAATCGCCGGTGTTTCCGATCTGGCCGCTCTGGGCATGGACATGTTCAAGGTCAAGTCCGCCGTGGAAGGAACTCCGGCCCGCGAGCTGGTACTGCGCGACTACAAGGATTTCAACATGAACGGCACCAAGGTTGGCATTGGCCAGCTGGAAGTCGTCGACCTGTCCATTCTGGACGCCGTGAAAGCTGATCTGGCCGCCGATATTGCCAAGCTGAAGGGCGAAAAAGGCGCGCACTCCATCTTCCTG
>RZYB01000069.1 GCA_009930495.1 Deltaproteobacteria bacterium | reverse complement strand
CCACGCCAGGGGCATGGCTTTTGTCGACGGCCAGCGCATGCCGACCATGAGCACAAGAGCCACCAAAATCGGCAATAATGCCACCATCGCCAATACAGGAATTGACATATCTCCCTCCTACAAAAACCGATAAAAAGGCCGCCGGGCCACGAATACCCCTATCCGTGGCCCGGCGGCATGCCTCTACCTACTTGCCTTCGCGGCCGTCATTGCAGGGCTCGTCCTTCTTGTTCGCCCCGGAATGCTCGGCTGTCGCGGTCAGCGTGCAGCCCCCGCCATCGGCGCCGGCGGTCGCGGGCTTGGCGTCAGCCTTGACCGCGGCCGGTTCCATCTTGGCGAGATACTGATACATCTCGAACCGCTCCAAATACTCCTGCTCGATCTGGGTCCGCAGCCGCTTGGAAGCCTCGGGCGCGATTTTTTCGAGCAGGGCGTATCTGTTTTCGTTGGCCATGAACTCCTGAATGCTTCCGTCCGGAGCCTTGGAATCAAGGGTGAACGGATTCTTGCCTTCATCGGCCAGCATCGGATTAAAACGATACAGCGGCCAGTATCCGGACTGGACGGCCAGCTTCGATTCGAGCTGGGTCTTGCCCATGCCCTTGCGGATGCCCTGATTGATGCACGGAGCATACGCAATGATCAGGGACGGTCCGGGATACGCCTCGGCCTCGCGGAAGGCCTTCAAGAGCTGCTGCTTGTCGTAGCCCATGGAAACCGTGGCCACGTAGACATAGCCGTAGCTCATGGCCATGCGTCCCAGATCCTTCTTGCCCGTTCTCTTTCCCGCGGCCGCGAATTTGGCGATGGAACCAAGCGGCGTCGCCTTGGAGGACTGACCGCCAGTGTTGGAGTACACTTCCGTGTCCATCACCAGAACGTTGATGTCTTCGCCAGAGGCCAGAACATGATCCAGCCCGCCATAGCCGATATCGTAAGCCCAGCCGTCACCGCCAAAAATCCAGAAGGAATTCTTGGTGAACAGCTCCTCGCGCTCGTAGATTTCATCGAGCAGCGCGCTGCGGTTGGTGAAGGCCAGAATATTGCGGATCGTGTCACCGAATTCCTTGGACTGCTCGGCGTTGCGGCGATTTTCCAGCCACCCCGTGAACGCCTCGGCCAAGTCCTCGGACAAATCGCCTTTCAGGGCCTGCGACACCAGGTCGACCAGTTTTTCCTGCCGTTGCTCGTAAGCCATCTGAATACCGAAACCAAATTCAGCGGCATCCTCGAACAGGGAGTTGCCCCAGGCCGGGCCATGCCCGTCGGCGTTAACCGTGTACGGAGTGGTCGGAGCGGAAGCGCCCCAGATGGAGGAACAGCCCGTGGCATTGGCGATGATCATGCGTTCGCCAAAAAGCTGGGTCAGCACCTTCACGTACGGAGTTTCGCCGCAGCCGGCGCAGGCGCCGGAGAATTCCAAGAGCGGCTTCTGCAGCTGGCTGCCCTTGACCGTGTCGCGACGCATGAGGTTGTCCTTGAAGGACACGGTGGTCGAAAACTCGTAATTGGGAATTTCCTGTTCGATCTGGGTTTCCAGGGGTTTCATGACCAGGGCCGGAGTTTTGGCCGGACAAATGTCGGCGCAGTTACCGCAACCCAGACAATCCTGGGTGTTGACCTGAATCCGGAACTTAAGGCCCTTGAGTTCCTTGCCCATGGCATCCAGGGTTTTGAAAGAAGCGGGAGCGCCTTCCAGTTCCTCGTCGGTGGCCAGCACGGGCAGAATGGCCGCGTGCGGACAAACAAAAGAACACTGATTGCACTGGATACAGTTTTCCGGAATCCACTCGGGAACGTTGATGGCCACGCCGCGCTTTTCATACTGGGCAGTGCCCACCGGAAAGAGGCCATCCGGCTCGAAGGCGGACACGGGCAGGTTGTCGCCCTTCTGCGCCAAAATGGGACGCATGACGTTCTTGACGAAATCAGGCTCGTCCTTTTCCACGACCTGTTCACAGACAGCCTCGGCCCAGGAAGCGGGATACTTGATTTCGATCAGATTCTCGATGGCCTGATCCACGGCGGCGATGTTCATGTTGACGATCTTGTCGCCCTTCTTGCCGTAGGCCTTCTTGATGGACTTCTTGAGCAGGGCCACGGCCTCCTCGAACGGCATGACGTCGGCCAGCTTGAAGAAAGCGGTCTGCATGACCATGTTGATGCGGTTGCCCAGACCCACTTGGCTCGCGATCTTGACGGCATCGATGTTGTAGAACTTGAGATTCTTTTTGGCGATGGCGCGGCGCATGGACGCGGGAAGTTCCTTTTCCATGCTCTCCACGGTCCAATTGGAGTTCAGGACAAAGGTTCCACCGTCCTTGATGCCTTCCAGAACGTCATAGGTGTGCACGTAGCTGGATTTATGACAGGCGATGTAATCGGCGGCGTTGACCAGATAGGTGGACTGGATGGGCTCCTTGCCGAAACGCAGGTGGGACACGGTGATGCCGCCGGACTTCTTGGAATCGTAGGCAAAGTATCCCTGGGCGTACATATCGGTGTTGTCGCCGATGATCTTGATGGCTTCCTTGTTGGCGCCGACAGTTCCGTCGGAACCCAGGCCCCAGAACTTACACTGCACGGTGCCGGCGGGCGTGGTGTCGGCAAAGGCGGGCACATCCAGGGACGTGTGGGTGATGTCGTCCTCGATGCCCACATTGAAATGATGCTTGGGCTGGGCGACCAACATATTATCGTAGACAGCCTTGACCATGGCCGGGGTGAATTCCTTGGAACCCAGGCCATAACGGCCGGCGACAATCTCGGGCATCTCGCCGCGTTCCATGTAGGCGGTACAGATATCCTTGTAGAGCGGGTCGCCCTTGGCGCCGGGTTCCTTGGTGCGGTCGAGCACGGTGATGACCGATGCCGTGGCCGGCAGAACCTGGAGCAAATATTCGGGCACGAACGGACGGTACAGACGAACCTTGACCAAACCAACCTTTTCGCCCTTGGCCACGAGGTGACGCACCACTTCCTCGATGGTCTCGCAACCGGAACCCATGGCCACGATGACGCGTTCCGCCTGGGGATGGCCGACATAATCAAAAGGCTTGTACGAGCGACCGGTGATGGAGGCGACTTTCTTCATCTGATCGACGACGATGGAAGGTACCTGATCGTAATAGGCGTTGGCGGCCTCGCGGCCCTGGTAGTAGATGTCGGGGTTCTGCGCCGTGCCGCGAATGGTCGGATTGGCCGGGCTCATGGCGCGGGAACGGAAATCCGCGATGGCCTCGTAATTGACGATTTTTTTGATATCTTCGTAGTCGATGACCTCGACCTTCTGGATCTCGTGGGAAGTCCGAAAGCCATCGAAGAAATGCAGGAACGGAACGCTGGACTCAATGGAGGCCAGATGCGCGACCAAGGCCATATCCATGCATTCCTGCACGGAACTGGAAGCCAGCATGGCGAATCCGGTCTGACGACAGGCCATGACGTCCTGATGATCGCCGAAAATGGACAACGCATGAGCGGCAATGGCCCGGGCGCTGACATGAAAGACGCCGGGCAGCAGTTCGCCGGAAATCTTGTACATGTTGGGAATCATGAGCAAGAGGCCCTGGGAGGCCGTGAAGGTCGACGTCAAGGCGCCACCAGCCAGGGAGCCATGCACGGCGCCCGCGGCGCCCGCCTCGGACTGGAGCTGGCGGACCAGCACCTTCTGATCGAAAATATTCAGACGGCCCTGGGCAGCCCACTCATCCGCGATCTCGCCCATGGTCGAGGAAGGGGTGATCGGATAAATGGCGGCCGTATCACTCATCGCGTAGGCAATGTGCGTGACCGCGGTGTTCCCATCCATGGTTTTCATATTTTTGGCCATGTAGTTATCTCCTAAAAGCCAGTTTGGTGTTTCAGGCGGTCGTCCGGTGGCGGAAAACGCCCGGACTGCGCCTCTTAAACAAGCAGTATGCCATCTCGAAAATCTACATAAAATTCAATAGAATAAAAAATAAATTTCGTGTCCGTTCCAAAAACTTCTCACCTCCCCGCCGTCTAGTCCGGAAAAAAAGACAACATCATTTCCACTGCGTCTGTAGCACGTTATTTTTCTCCTGGAAATGCACAACCGATAACCGGTTAACGTGCCCAAAAATCAGGTTAATGGCTAAAATCCTTCAAGAACGCATTGTGTCTGAATTTTCGGACGTCAGTCCGACAAATAATAAGACCAAACGACACCAAGCAATGCAGCTCGCCCTGGACAGTCAATTACCCCGCGAGCCAGCCAGGCGTTTTTCTCGAAAGTCTGAAAATTCGGACAAATTTTTTTCATGTTCGCAAATTTTGGTTGACTGAACAACCATTATTTTGAGAAGTTTCTTTCGAAGGCAACCAAGGGCTCCACGGCATGCCCATCTCCCTCCTGTCGTGCCCCGGCTGTCATAAGACGCGGAATCACCCCGTTCCGCGTCACGATTTTTTGGATTTGTCCGGCTTTCCTCCTCTCTGTTCGCGGCCTCCCAGTCATGCACCTGGCTGGGAGACGACCGCCGCCCCCCCTTTCCGGACCGCCATCGATTTTGGCAATCAGTTTGCATCGTCTAATGCGTGCGACGCATCCTTCGTTGAAACGAATCGATAATGACCTAAAAATGTAGAGGTTTACATGAAAGGAAAAACCATAACCAAAAATGGCGTGATCAAGGGATTGTCTCAAAATGAAACAATGCAGTTGTCACAATTACTCACCCCGATTCAGCGGCAGCGCATCAACGAGGGGGACAATGTCTTGGTGAAAACCGAATATATCGTGGATTCCTGGAAAGAATACTGGCTGGGCACGGAACAGGAAGAAGAATAACGCCTAGGGCTCAAGCCCGTGCTTTTTCAGGATCGCGTACAAATGCGATCTGGACAATCCAGAAATGGTCACCATTTTCTGAATGTCCTTGCCATGCGCCCATAGCAACCGCGCGAGGTATTCGCGCTCCATCCGTTGCTTGAACTCCTTGAGCGTTTCCCCCCTCTCCACGCCTCGATCCGCGTCCACCGCCGTATCAATGACCGAATTCAAGCCTTCGGGAATTTCCTTGTTCCTGGCCAGCATGGTCTTTGCGACCCGAATACGGACTGCTTGGGGTAGATGCTGGGCGTAAACCGTCTTTTCCCCGCCGGACAACACAAACGACTGTTCAATGGTATTGAACAGTTCGCGCACGTTTCCCGGCCAATCGTATTGCTTGAGCGCGGCCACGAAGCCCGGATCCATTTCCTTCTCCGGAAGGTTGCGTTGGTGGCAGAGCCGGTCGATGTGATATTTGGCCAATTCTCCAATATCGTCCTCCCGTTCCCGCAATAGAGGCAGGACGATATGGATCGTGTTTATGCGGTAGTACAGATCCTGACGAAATTGTCCGGCCTGAACCATGGCCGCCAAATCCCGATTCGTGGCGCAAATCAGCCGAAAGTCGCTTTCCAGCTCAAGATTCGAACCCACCGGACGAAATCGGCGTTCCTGAAGCACCCGCAAAAATGTCTTTTGCGCCGAAAGCGGTAATTCTCCAATTTCATCCAAAAACAGAGTGCCCCGATCGGCCAGCTTGATCAGTCCGACACGATCCTTGGCCGCGCCGGTGAAAGATCCCTTGGTGTGGCCAAACAAAATGCTTTCCAGCAGGGTTTCCGTCAGGGCCGCGCAGTCAACGACCACGAAGGCCCGTCCAGAACGGGGGCTGTTGCGGTGGATGGTCCGGGCCATGAGTTCCTTGCCCGTGCCCGTCTCTCCCGTGACCAGCACGGTGGTGTCCGATCCGCTGGCCTGGGCCACGCGCTCGTAGCACTGCCGCATGACCGCGCTGGCGCCGACAATCCCGCTCAAGTCCAGATTTTGACGTGGTGCCTGGGCCTGCTTTTCGGTCCGATGGGCCAAGACGCGATTCAGGGTTTCCTTGATCTGTTTGATGGGTGACGGCTTGACCAGATAATCCCAAACCCCGCCTTGAATGGCCAGCTCGGCGCCCTCGGGATCGCCCTGGCCGGTCAGAACGATCACGTCCGGCGGCGCCAGGCGTCCCCGAATCCGCCCCAGGGCGTCCAAGCCATTGCCGTCGGGCAGGCGGACATCCAAAAAGACAATATCGATGTGGTCCCGCTCCAACAATTCCAGGCCGTTGTGCAGGCTCAGGGCGGAAAAACATTCGTGCCCCAGACGCACGGCCATGCTTTCCAATGTTTCGCAAACCTGGCGGTCATCGTCGATGATCAGAATCCTGGCCATCACGCATCCTTGTCGAGGACATCCCGAATGGCGCGCCCGAGCATGTCCTTGTTATACGGTTTTCCAAGAAAAAACTTGATATTTCCAGCCTGTCCATAAAATTCAGCCGCCCGCTTACGCCCGGACACCAGAATCACCGGAATTTCCGGGCGGCAAAATCCAACGGCCTTGGCGACCTCGAAGCCGTTCATGCCCGGCATGTCGTAATCCGTGATCACCAGATCAACATCGAGCCCATCGGTGCACAAGGCCCGGACGGCTTCGGCCCCATTTCCAAATGGGTACACATGATACCCCAATTGGGACAAGACGCGGGGAACAATCTGAACCTGGTCCTCGTCGTCCTCCACGAACACCACGCGTTCCGTCCCCGTTACGACCATGGACGAGCACTCCCCGGGAAGCAGACACATATCCCGCAAGGTCGGAAGGATAATTTCGAACCGCGTGCAACCGGGCTGACTGAACAAATGGATATCCCCATCATGACTGCGCACAATGCCATGGACCACGGCCAAGCCCAGGCCCGTGCCCTCGCCCTTGCCCTTGGTGGTGAAAAACGGATCGAAAATTTTATCCTGGATGGACTCCGCGATACCCGGCCCGTTGTCCTCGATGGACAGCACCGAATACGCCCCGGGCTCCATGTTGCCCAGACGGGGATCGTCCCGGTCCAGGATCTGGGATTGCAGCTTCAGGGAAATGACGCCGCCCTGCTCGCCCATGGCCTGAAAGGCGTTGGTGACCAGGTTCATGACAATTTGGTGAATCTGGGTTGGATCGGCCAGACAAAACGGGAGATCCTGATCAATGGACGCCAGCACGGAGATATTGCGGGGTAGCGACACCCGGATCAAGGCCACGGCCTCGTCGACCACGTCGCGCAAATCCGTGGGCACGAAGCCCTCTTGCGTCGGGCGACTGAACGTCAGGATCTGCTTGATCAAGCCGCTGCCACGCGTGGCGGCCTTGAGGCAGCGGTCCAAATCTTTCCAGACGAGGCTGTCCTCGGGGATGTCCTCCATGGCGAGCTCCGTGGAATTCATGATCGAAGTCAGGATGTTGTTGAAATCGTGGGCGATGCCCCCAGCCAGGGTGCCGATGGCCTCCATTTTCTGGGACTGCAGCAGCTGCTTTTCCAGGCGCATGGTCTGGGTGATGTCCTCGGCCGTGCTCAGCACGCCGACCACCTCGCCATGCGGATCATGCAACGGAACCTTGTTGACCAGAAACCAGACTGTTTCACCAGCCGCGTTCCGGGCTTCCCAGCGCAACAGAAAACGCGCTTCGTTGGACTCGACCACTTCCCGATCCAGGCTTGCCATGCGCCGGGCCTCGTCCCTGTCCGGCGCGAAATCGTCGAACACCTTGCCGGTGATGGCGCTCAGGTCGGGCTGGCCGACATGGGCCAGAAAATTTCGGTTCGCCCCGATAACGCGCAAATCACGATCCTTCCAGTCGACCAGCTGCGGAATGGTGTCCAGGACGAGCTGCAACATGGATTCCGAGGCGGCCAAGGCCAGCTCCGCAGCCTTGCGATCGGTGACGTCCTCCACGAACCCCTCGTACAGACAAAAATCATCGTCACAGCCACGCACGGCGCGGGCGTTCAGGTTGGCCGTGATCACCGTCCCGCTCCTGGTCGTGAACAGCACTTCGAACTCAATGGTGCCCGTGCTTTGCGCGTACAGCTCCAGCACCCGCAGACGATCGCTTTGCTGATGGTACAGCGATGCAATGTTTGGGTTTTCGGTGATGAGCTCCCGTGGGCTGGAATATCCCAGCATGCGGGCCAAGGCTGGGTTGGCGTCAAGCCAGGTTCCATCCGGAGCGGTCCGAAAAATACCCAGCGCGGAATTTTCAAAAATGCTGCGGTACTTTTCCTCGGCCGCGCGCAAGTCATCCTCGGCTTTCTTGCGGTCGGAAATATCGTAGATAACCCCGACGATACCCGCGTTGACGCCTTGGGCATCGGTGTAAGTCGCCTTGTGTAAAACAACGGACCGGGTACTTCCGTCGCCATGGCGAACCTGGGCTTCAAAGGAATCCATGCGCTTGTCCAACAACGGCACAAAGCGCGATTCGGCCAACGAAAACAAAGCACCCGGCGCGGTTTCGGATGGCCAGCGTACCCCGAACCAGCTTTCGAAAGCGCGATTGATCCCGGTAAGTTGTCCATCCCGATCCGTGAAATAGATGGGAATGGGCAGCGTATCCATGAGGGTTCGCAAAAAAGACAACTGGTTTTTGATGCGGACTTCGATTTGCTTCCGCTCCCAGATATTGATGACCAGAAACATCAGCACCACGAAGAGCACGATCAGGCTGACAATGATCGTCCAAAATTGGTGCCGGTTGATGGAGTAAAACGGGGAGGGCTCGTTGATCAGAATGCTCTCCTCGGGCAGCAGATCGCGATTGATCCCCAGCTGGGTCAACACCTCGTAATCAAACATGGCCGGTTGTTCCGGAGTGGTGACCACGGGAATATCGGCGGGGCGGGCCCCGTCAAGAATCCGCAGTCCGGTTTCCGCCGCGGCCTGCCCATGGGCATACCCACTGATCATCTTGCCGCCGACAAGTCCCGAGCCCAACAAAAAATCCCAGGCGCCATAAAGGGGAACCTGCGTCTTTTCCCAAACGATCCGCAAGAGATCCTGGGCTGAATAGACCTCTTGGCCGACATCCTTGTAAAACGGAATAAAGAAAAAAATGCTGTCCGACGAGGCCGCCCGGACCTTGACGATCAACTCATCCAGCGTGAAATCATCCAAAAAATCGACCGGAAAATCGCGGGGCAAAAGATGAAGCTGTGCCCGAACCTGGTTGGCAATGGCCGCGCCGGTCAGACTTTTATCCCCAATGACCACGAGGCGCTTCTTCCCAGGATGAAAAAGCATGGCCATGCGGATGTTTTCCACGACATCGAAATTTTCCAAAATCCCGGTCATACGGTCGCGCATGGGGATATCCTTGGCCTCGACGTCGTTCACACCGCAAAAAACAATGGGTACATCGGGGAAAAGGGTAGCCCCATGCTCGATGACAAAATCAAAGGAATGATTGTCCGAGGCAATGATCAAATCGAACTTCGTATCCTTGAATTTGAACTTATAGTAATCGAACAAGGCATCATTAATTTCGTGCTCGTAGTAACGTTTGGAATCCAGGTATTCTATCTGGAGATAGATATTTCTTTTACTCCGCAGAAATGTATCCCTGGCGCCATCGAGAATGGTGTCCGACCATGCATAACCATTATGATATGAATTCAAAAAAAGAACATTCTTCTTTGGCTCATCTGTTGCGTAAGCCCAGTGAGCCAAAGAAAAGAAGAGCACAAGGACAAAAAATAAACGCTGGATGAATCCTTGTACCATTGCTTTCGTTATCGAGATCTGTTGATATTATGCAAGGCCGTGTACAGAGCTTGCGTCCCCATGTTTTCCAATCCTTGTGCCATTGCCGCGATGTAAAGCTGTTCGACAAGGGCCAGACCTGGCAATGCAATGTGCATGCGCTTGGCTTCGGCCAGGGCTATACCCATGTCCTTGACAAAATGCTTGACATAAAAACCCGGATTGAAGTCGTCGTGCGCGATACGGCGCCCCAAATTATTGATGGACCACGAACTTGCCGCGCCACTCCCGATGACATCAATCACCGCGTCCATGCCAAGCCCGGCCCGCTCGGCGTACAAAAGGGACTCCACGACCCCGACCATGGTTCCCGCGATCAGAATCTGGTTGCTCATCTTGGTATGTTGCCCAGCTCCGGGGCCGCCCATCAAACGAATATTCTGGCCCATGCATGCAAACAGCGGCAAGGCACGATCAAAAGCGGCGTGATCCCCACCGACCATGATCGCCAAGCTCGCGTTCCGGGCGCCGAGGTCTCCGCCCGACACAGGCGCGTCCAATGCGAAAATTCCCCGACCCTGTCCCACGCCATGGATTTCCATGGCCAGTGATGGTTCGGACGTGGTCATGTCCACGACCACGCTCCCAGGAGCGGCCTGATCCATTATCCCGCCCTCGCCCAGATAGACGGCGCGGACATCGGCCGGATAACCAACAATGGTGAACACGAATTCCGCGTCGCGCGCGACATCGCCTGGTCGGTCACACCAGACCGCCCCCTCGGCCAGGATTGCCTCGGCCGAGGACTTGGTTCGGGTATGTACCTTGACCGAGTGCCCGGAACGCAACAAATGGCCGCACATGGACCGACCCATTACGCCAATTCCAACCCATCCGATCGAACTCATAGTCCCTCCATGCGAATAATCATTACAAAATCAATGCCATTTTCATTTTCACGACCAGTAACCCGCGAAGATAAAAATGGCATGATCACAACAAATTCTGAAAAAATAAGGAAATCAGCCAAGTAAACACCTTGCCAAAAAGATTGATCATGTTTATAAAAAAAAATTATTCGATTTTTCACATTTTGCCGAAGCGAGGTTTCCATGATTTGCACAAAATGTGGTTGTGACCAAGTTACCGAAAGCATTATTTCTTACCAAATGGAATGTCGCAACCACTTGTTTTGCTTCGAAGACGTCCCAGCACCCAAATGTCCTGAATGCGGGCATGTCATCATTTCGGAAGAGGCCATGTCCGTCATGCTGGCCAAGATTTCCCAGCTCTCACAAAAGGCAACTATCTCATATCATAGATGTCGCTGGCCAAAAGCTCAAATCTTGGATGATCAGGCCCAACTGGCCGCCTCGACCCAAGCAGCCGCCAGCCTGGTCGAAACAATCAACAAAAGCGCGCGGCGGGCCTAACCTCCCCTTCCCGACTCGCTCCAGCCATGATGAAAAAAGGCATGGGCCCCCGAGGGAGCCCATGCCTTTTTTGTGCCATTACCAGCAATCGCCAAAACGAACCCCGAAACGCTCCGATCACCAAGAGTGGGAACGCTGCGCCTCGAGGGCCTGGGCCTGCTCGTCGTACGAAGCGAAACCGGCCTGATGCAAGGCGTCAAGCACGGTCGTTTCCCACTCCCAGTTGGCGTAAATGACCGGCTTATGGAAAATGGCGCGGAAACTCGCCAATTCCTGCCGATAAAACTCTTCCTTGGCGCTGCCAAGATTGGACTGCATCTGCTCATGAAGGCGGGCCAGTTCCCCTTCGTACCATTCCATCAAATCCGAAGCCGAGGTGTTCTTCTTCAGGATATGTTCATAGCGGTTTTCCGCCAGGAGCATGTGCAGCCGGTCCAGATGTTGTTCCTTGAGCCAGGCACCAAGACCGGACAACGTGATGTTCTCCGACTCGACTTCGGCCACGTCGAGCTTGGTCTGCTGATATGTGTCGGGCACGACCGAAGCGGAAACAATGCCGGCAATGCAGACCAAGCCACGGATAATCTTGGAATTGGACACACCCTGACCGCAAAAGCCGACTTTCTTGCCGAACTTCTGGCCCGTGAAAATGGTGGTCAGGATGGCCCAGACAACGGCCGGATCTTCCTCGTCGTAAATGTGCCGCAGTCGGGCATTGTCACGATCCGTGCCCAGAACCAGCTGTGTCATGTCATTGGAGCCAATGGAGAAGCCATCGAATTCACGCAGAAATTCCTTGGCCAGCACGGCGTTGCTGGGAATCTCGGACATCAGGATAAGCTTTAGGCCATTGTCCCCGGAATGAATATTGTGGACCTGTTCCAAATACCGTTTCTGGGACCTGGCTTCTTCCAGTGTCCGCACGAAGGGCAGCATGAGATGCAGGTTCACGCCGCCAAAAGCGCCACGGGCCAGCTTGAAGGCTTCCAGTTCCCAGTCATGGATGTTGCGGGACACACCACGATAACCAAGCATCGGGTTGTCCTCGACGCCCTCGAATAAAAGACCACCCAGCAAATTCCGATATTCGTTGGTCTTGTAGTCCGTGGTGCGGTACACAATGGTTTTGCTATGAAAAGCCATGGCGAACAGGGCCAAGCCCTGGGCCAAGCTCTGGATATACAGCTCCTTGCCGCTACGGTAGCCACGAGACTTGAGGATTTCCTCGATCTTCCGGGGCAGAGTCCGCACGGCTTCCATTTCCTGCTGCAAGCCGACTTTCTTGGCCACATCCTCGCGCAGCGCGGATATCTTGGCCAGGGTTTCGGTAATGACCGGCTGCTGGGCAATGCGCGCCACAGTGGCGGCGATGGAATCCTGAATTTCCAAACGACGGCGCTGAGACTGGGAATCGATACCCAAATTTTCCAACTCGTCGGCGTAGCCCATGATCACGGCCACGTGATCCTTGAGGCAATGCGAAGTCTTGAGAACCTCGAAACGCTGGGTGGCGAACTCGAGATGCTCGTCCAATTTTTTGTCGAGCTCGCGCAACTGACGATGAATGGCCAAGACCTCGTCGGTCCCCTTGGCCCCTTCGCGTTCGGTCAACTCCTCCATTTTGTGAGCCAGACCGGTGACGATGCCGACATAACTGCGCAACTTGATATCCAGGGAGACGGTTCCAGTGGCCATCTGTTCGGACACGATCTTGGTCAGATCGGCTTCCAGGGCCGAAAGCTTGGTGCTGACCACGTTCTCCAGGGTTCCCTG
>RZYB01000068.1 GCA_009930495.1 Deltaproteobacteria bacterium | reverse complement strand
CAGGCTGACCGGCTTGGCCACATAGCCGTTCATGCCCATGTCCAAGAACCGTTCCCGGTCTCCGGTCATGGCATAGGCCGTCATGGCGATAATGGGGATATCCCGCCCCGCCGCTCCGGCCTCGCCCGCGCGCAGGCGCCGGGTGGCCTCCACGCCGTCCATGTCCGGCATCTGCACGTCCATGAGAATCAAGTCGAAATGTCCCCCGGCCACGGCCGCCAGCACGCCCCGGCCATCCGCCACGTGGGTCACCTCGGCGCCGCGCCGGCGCAGCAAGGCCAGAGCGGCCATGGCGCTGATGGCATCGTCCTCGGCCAACAGCAGCCGGCGGCCATCCAGATGGACGACCGAACCCGCCGTTTCCGTCGCGGACGGCCCAGGCGCCGAATCCACGGCAAAATCCAGGGCGAAAAAAACGACCGTGCCCGTGTCGGGCTCGCTTTCCACGGTGATGCTCCCACCCATCAATTCCACCAGGCGCTTGCAGATCGACAGCCCGAGACCGGCGCCCTGATGGCCGCGCGCGTAGCCTCCGGACGCCTGGACAAAGGGCCGGAAAAGCCGCGCCAAATCCTCGTCGGAAATGCCGATGCCCGTATCGGTGACCAAAAACAGAACCCGCCGCCGTCCGGCCCGCTCCGGACGCAGCGCCCATGCCTCGACCGTGACGCTGCCCGCCGGCGTGAACTTCAGGGCATTGCCGACCAGGTTGACCAGCACTTGTTGCAGCCGGGCCGCGTCGCCGAGCACGCGCGGAATGTCGGCATCGAGCTCGAACCGCAATGCGATGCCCTTCTCGCGGGCAATGGGGCCGAAAAGGTCCCGGACATGCCCGCACACATCGGCGATGCGCATGGGCGCGGTCTGGATGACCAGCTTGCCGGCTTCGATGCGGGAAAAGTCGAGGATATCGCTGAGCAGGCGTTCCAGGCGCGCGCAGGCCTGGATGGCCGAGGCCGCGAACTCGGCCTGTTCCGCGTCGAGGTTCGTGGCCTGCAGCACCTGCAACATGCCCAGAACCCCGTTGATGGGCGTGCGGATTTCATGGCTCATGTTGGCCAGGAATTCGGATTTGGCCCGACTGGCGGCGTCGGCCGCCTCCTTGGCGGCGCGCAGGGCGTCCTCGGCCCGTTTGCGTTCGGTGATGTCGCGCACGTTGACCACCACGCCCCGGATATCCGGATTGTCCAGCTGGTTGGTGCCCCACCCTTCCAGGTAGACCCACGATCCATTCTTGTGCCGGCAGCGATAACGCGCGCCGCCATATCCCACGCGGAGAATCGTCCGAAACGCGGCCCGGACGCGCCCCCGGTCCTCGGGATGGATGACGTGGTCGATGACGGCGACACCGGTCAATTCATCCGGCGTATAGCCGAGCATCCGCTCCACGGCATTGCTGACAAAAAGCTGGCGGCCGTCTCCATCCATGATGGTGATGGTGTCCGAGGAATTGCGGATGAGCTCCTTGAAACGCCGTTCGCTGGCCTGGAGGGCGGCCTCCATGTTCCGACGATGGTTCATCTCCCGGCGCAACCGGCCATGACCGATGATCAGGGCGCCCAAGGCGGCCAGGATCGGCAACCCGACCGCGAGTCCCCACACGAGGACATCGGACACGCGGATGCCGTGCTCATAGCGCACGGCCAGCCAGTCGTTGCGAATCCTGGCATGATCCGCCGGCGTCAGCGAACGCAGCGCCTTGTCGAGCATGGACGCCAGTTCCGGCCAATCCGAACGCACGGCGAAATGGAGGTTGTATTGTTCAAAACGCGTCGGCGCCGCCACCTTCAGGTTGGTCAGACCGTGTTTTTCCATCAGATAGGTGGCCGCGGCCAAATTTTCGACACAGGCCTCGGCCCGCCCCGTGGACACGGCCCGCAAGGCCTCCAGGGGCGTCGAAACGAAAACCGGCACGGGATCGACATGGTCGCGCCGCATCCAGTCCAGGGACACGTTGCCGCGCACCACGGCGACGCGCAACCCATGCAGATCGGCCAAACCTCCAAGAAACGGCCCGTCCGTGCGACCGACGACAACCAGGGGATAGGACAAGACTGGCGCGGAAAAGCGCAGATAGGCCTCCCGATCCGAAGTCCGGGCGGCGCAGGCAACGAGATCGAGTTCCCTGGCCTTGGCCTTGGCCAGGACATCGGGCCAGGGCTGATCGTTGTCCACGCGCATGGCCAGCCCCAGTCTGGACAGCAGCAGACGCAGATAATCCTGGGCCATGCCCCGGGCCGCGCCCTGTTCGTCATAATAATGGAATGGCGCGAAGGCGCGGGGACCGCCGACACGAAGGAGTGGATGCTGCTTCAGCCAGGCTTTTTCATCCGGGGAAAGCACGGCCGCGAGCGCGGAAGCCCCCCTGCCGGTGGCGTTGGGCGCGCCGTGGGCTGGGAGACGCCACGGACCAAGGACCGTGCACAAAGCCACCACGAAAAACACAATGCCGCGTCTGATTTGCCAGGACATCGCCGCAGTCCTCTTCCGGATGATGGCTCCCGATCCTTGACCCCGCCTCCGACACCAAAACCCACGCAAACAACCGCCCCACGAGCCGGTTCGGGCCGGCCCCCGTCCGTGCCCTGGATCAGGGCTCCCGATTCCCGGCCTCCCCGGGCAAAACCTCGGCCATGACCGCCACGAGGTCCTCCATGCCGACCGGCTTGGCCACGTAACCGTTCATGCCCATGGCCAGAAAACGCTCGCGCTCCCCGGCCATGGCATAGGCGGTCATGGCGATGATGGGCACGCTCCGCCCCGCCTCGCCGGCCAGGCCCGCGCGCAGGCGCCGGGTGGCTTCCACCCCGTCCATGCCCGGCATCTGCACGTCCATGAGGATCGCGTCGAAACGCTCCCTGGTCATGGCCGCCAACACGCCCTGGCCATCTTCCACGTGCACCACCTCGGCACCGCGTCGGCGCAACAGGGCCAAGGCGGCCATGGCGCTGATGGCGTCGTCCTCGGCCACGAGAAGGCGCAATCCCTCCAGGCGGACAGGCGTGGACGTGGACGGTTCCGAGGCATCCCCGGCCCGGCGGCGGGCAAGCGCGAAAGGCAGGGTAAAGGCGATGGTCGTGCCCTTGCCCGGCTCGCTGATCACGGACAATTTCCCGCCCATGAGTTCCACCAGCCGCCGGCAAATGGACAGCCCCAGACCGGCGCCCTGATGCTTGCGCGCGTACCCCTCCCCAACCTGGGAAAAGGGTCGGAACAGCGTGTCCAGCTTGTCGTCCGGAATGCCGATGCCCGTGTCCGAAACCGAGAAAAAAACCCGGCATTGCTCAGGAAAAACCGAGTGCAGCCGCCACGCCTCCAACTCCACATGACCGGAGGGCGTGAACTTGCAGGCATTGCCCACGAGATTGATCAGCACCTGCTGCACACGGACCGCGTCGCCCACCACCTGTTCGGGCAGGCTTGGATCGACCGTGACCCGAAGCTCGACGCCGGTACCCACGACCAATGGAAAGAAAAGCTCCCGGACCTGCTCGACCACTTGGGCCAGGATCATGGGCGCGGGCTGGATCACGAGCATGCCGGCCTCGATCCGGGACAGGTCGAGAATGTCCGACAACAGCCGTTCCAGACGCTTGCAGGCCTGAAGGGCCGCCGTGGCGAACTCGTCCCGCTCGGGGTCGAGGCCGGTATCGCGCAGGGCCTGCAGCATGCCCATGACGCCATTGATGGGCGTGCGGATTTCATGGCTCATGTTGGCCAGGAATTCAGACTTGGCCCGGTTGGCCGCCTCGGCCTGCTCCTTGGCCTCGCGCAGGGCCGCCTCGACGGCGCGACGTTCCGTGATGTCCAGAATCAGCCCTTCCAGGGCCTCGACCATGCCGTCGGGAGCAAAAATCGCCTGACCCTGTTCCCAGACCCACTTCACCTGTCCGTCAGCGGTGCGGATTTCGTATTCGACCAGGACGGGCTGGCGTCTGACGATCCGCTCGGCCCAGGTGTCCCGCAAAAACTGCCGGTACGCGGGCAGGATGAGGTCGTTGAAGGACAGACGGGCGTTCCCCAGAAGGTCGTCGATGTCGTAACCGGTCAGTCTGGTGCACCCCTCGGAAATGAATTCCATGGTCCACTGTTCGTCATACCGACAGCGGTAGGCCATGCCCGGCAGATTCTTGAGCAGCACGGACTTGCTGCGCTCGCTCTGCTCCAGGGCCTCGGTCCGGGCCGCGACCAGGGCTTCCACATGGGCCTGACGCCGGAACGACTCCCGCAGGGACAACGTGAACCAGACCGTGCTGCCGACAAAAAGAATGAGCACGGCCTCGAACAAAATCAGGGAGGTCAGCCGGGCCGTGGACCGGGCCTGACGCACCACGTCGCGGGGGTATTCCAGCTGCACCAGCAATGCCGGACGACGCCAGGGATCACCCAGCAGGACATGGCCGTGCAGCATGTCCGGACCAGCCTCGGACAAGGCCATGGCTCCGGGCGACAGCCGTTCGGCGATGTGCTCCGCGCGCCCGGACCAGCCCGGCCCGCCCGGATGGAACGCGACCAGACGCGTTTCCAGCAGTCTCTCCATCTCTTCCCACAGGGCGGCGCGCACGAACCGGCCGACGATCAGCGTCCCCCGGCTCGTCCCGGTCCTGTTCGCGGGAAAAATGGGACAGGAGGCCACGAACAAGGGCCCCAGTTCCGTGAGCATGAGGCTGGACCAGGGCTGTTCCGGGCGGGGACGGGCCAGCAGCGGATGGTCCTGGGCCAGGGCAACGCCGGAAAATTCGGACACATGGGCGCGGACCTGAAAAAGCGGATCACGCGCGTCGGACCAGACAATCCGCCCCCCGGGATCGACAAAAACCAAAACGTCCAACTCGGATTGCCTGGACAGGGCGCCCATGTTCAGCGTGGCGGGAATGGCCCCGTCCGTGTGCCCGCCAAGGAAGGCCGCGCTGTCATCCCGAAAGGCCCACGCCGCGGCCTGCCGTTCCAACTGCCTGGCTTCGCGTTCCAGCAGACCCAAGGCCCCGGCGACCCGCCTTTTGGCGTCGGCGCGCTCGTACTCCAAATACTTGGGCATGATGACCATGTTCACCAGGACATGATTGCCGCCCAGGGTGATCGGAATCAGCAGGGCCAGCAACAGCAGGGCCCTTTTGCAGATGATTCTCCAGGGCGCGACACCGGCCACGGGCTTGCGCGGGTCGCGGGCTTCGAGCAGATCGATGGACCGCTGCCGGATGACACCGCGCAAATAGACGACCCAGACCACCAGGATCACGGCCAGGGTCAAGGCCAGGGCCAGGGCCAGGATCAGCCCGAGCTGGAACGGGGACAGGGGCTCGTCCTCGACCTTGAACCGCGCGCCCAGCCACTTGGCGGAAATCTCCGCGAAGACGCCGCGCTCCTTGGCCAGCTCGATACCCTTGTCCAGAATCCCGGCCAGTATCTCGCGGCCCTCGGCCACGGCCATGCTGTTGAGCCCGACATACAGGGCCCCGTCCACGGACTTCATCCGCTCCGCCACGCCCTTGGAATAGAGGTGATGAAGCACGATGGGCCGATCCCCGATCATGGCGTCGGCCCCGCCGGCCAGGACCATGTCCGCGGCCTGGGCAAAGGAGTCCGTCAGCACCGGCACATACTGAATCCCCTGGGTCCGAAGATATTCCTCGGCGTAGTCCCCGCGTTGCATGGCGATGCGCTTGCCGGCGAGATCCCCGAGGCCGATGATGTCCGGCCGATCCGCCGGCACGAAAATAACGGCCGGGACTTCCCAGGTGGTCTTGGAAAATTCGAAACGCGCGTCGCGCTGCCGGCTGTAAAACAGACTGGTCAGAACGTCGGCCCGGCCATCGAGCACGGCTTTTTGCGCGTCGAGAAAGGGCATGTCCTGAAAACGCGCCTGGATGTTCAGCTCCGAGGCGATCCAACGGATCAGGTCCAGGCACATGCCCTGGCGCTGCCCGTCGGGGCCGATAAACTCAAAAGGGGGGTATTGGGTTTGACTGGCAAAAACGATGGGCTCGTTGTGACGAAGCCAGGCCCTCTCGGTCGTGGTCAGCGGCGTCGCGGCCCAGGCCGAACCGGCCGGCAACGACGGACCGACCCAAAGCACCGTCCAGACCAGGACGGCAAAAACAAAAAAGGAAGGCGGGCCTGGGTTTCGCACCGGAATGTGGAACACGGACACCTCCTTCCTTGTGACAGCCAGCGCCACGGGTTAGCAAACACAGGCGCGGACCTGCTCCTGGTCGTGCCCAGGGCGGACACGCCCCGGCACCGCTTCGTGACACCATGCGGCCGGCACCGCGACGGACCGTGGCGCGCCCGCGTGGTCTTCTTCTGACTGCCAAAGCCGGACCATTCTGACAACCGGTTTCCGTGGCACCCGCGCACAGCCCGGACACGCCGTCTACCAGCCGATGAACAACCGACTTTTTTCGGGACACCCTTTTTTGATCACCGCCGCCACCGCGTAGGAAATCCACGTCACCAGCGCCGTGAACAGCGGCAAAAGAAAAAAACCGGCGGGGCCGCCAAAATGTTCCCGGGCCTTCCAGATGAAAAAAACAACCCATCCATGCAAAAAATAGATGGCGAAACTCGCCGACGCGACCCGCTCGAGAACCCTGCATTCGCGGTCTTCGTACCTGTGCAAAAAGTTCATGAGCAGCACGCACAGCACTATTTTTTGCAGAAAGGAAACATCCACCCCGTTATAGTCGAACGGATTTTTCTGAAGGTTTCCACAGGTGTCCATGAGCACGGCCTGCAACATGGCCAGAAAGAGGACACCGGCCAGCAATACAAGGTTCTTGCCCTGAAGCCGGGCATAAATCCAATCCCGCTCCATGGAGCACAAAATGCCGAACAGATACACGGGCAAAAAATACACGACAGACTGGAGGATGGACAAATTGTTTATCGGACGATGGACAAAGACAGCGACCAACGAAAGGACCGCGACAATGAGTGTCCCGAGGTTTGTTCGGAGCCTGATAAACCGCATAAAAAGCGGAGATATCAAGAACATCGTCATGATAAACGGAATGTACCAATATACCAGAACGCCACCATACCAAAAATACAAAAATGTCGGTCGTAAAACCTGATCAAAAAGTGTATCCGTTGATCCGAAATAAAATTCAGGATATGGATTTTTCGTGTATATTGAGTAAGCTATAGGAATTATAGACACACAAATATACGGCGAATAGACATTTTTTATTTTTCCCTTGATAAATTTAAAATAACTATAGCGTTTATAAAAAACATGATGAAATAAAAATCCTGAAATAAAAACAAAAAGTGACGTTCCTCCGGAAATGATATTCGCCAATACCCTGTCTGAAAACGTCGTGACTTTCCATCCAGATATACCGTAGCAATGCCCGGCAACAATGAGAACGATTGTCACGGCTCTAAAATAGTCAAAAGATTTCAAATACATAATATCTCCATCTGACTTTCCTTGCAGCGGAATCACAAAAGCGCGCACGCTCGAAATCGCGCGCCCTGAAATCTCGTAGAAAGGTTCCAGGGTCAAGAGTTCTTGCGCACCAGGGATGGCTACTGCGAAAAAATCATCACGCCCTTGCAGAAAATTGCCCGGAAAAGGCCGCGAATTGCGAAATTTGCCCCGCCAACCAGCCAGGGGCACGGGGCGGAAAGATGGCGCCACGACAAACAGGCCCGTCAGTCCTGACGACTGACGGGCCTGTTTGCGTTCCAAGAGTTCGGGTGGGGCTTCGATTATTCCGGCCACATCGCGCCCATCACCGCCTTGGTGGAAAACCCACCCCGGGCGGTGGACCATGTGGCCAGAACCGCGCGTCTAGGCCGCGGGCTCCACCCTGGCCTTGATATATTTCAAAATCGGCGTCCCGCCCGTGGGCTCCGTGACATTGGGTGGCATCACGGCCCCTGGCACGTTCACGCCACCAAAATCCGCGTATTTGGGATCGCCTTCCAGACCGCGCACATGCCCGTATCCACCCGGCGCGGCCAGCACTCCCGGCCGAATATGTTCCGTGACCTCGGCCATGATCCGGGCACTACCCCAGGGCGACACCACGCGCACCCACGCCTTGTCGGCGATGCCAAGCCGGGCCGCGTCGGCGGCGTTGATCAGGAGGGTGTTGGTCTTTCTGAGCTTCATCAATTGGTAATTGTTGAACGTCGAGCAGTGCTCGTGCTGCAGGACGCGGATATTGCCAAAGATAAAGGGATATTCCGCGTCCGGAGTCAGGGCCGCGTCGATGGGCTTGTGGTCGGGCAAGGGGTCCACGCCTTTTTCCTGACTGACCGGGTTGAGGAAGTTATATTTTCCGGTCACGCTCTTGCCGGAAGAACCGTATCCGGCGGGAGGATTGATCCCGCCCCAGTCCCGATACTTGTAATAGGCAGCCGGGTCCGTGAGAAGAAATCCCTTTTCCCGCAATTCGTCGTAGCTCCAGGGCAGATCACGCATCTGATTGGCCTCGGCCCCGGCCATGCTCTCCCACGGCACGGCATCCGCGACCCCCAGGCGCTCGGCCAGTCCCTGGACGATGCGCCACATGGGGCGGGAATCATACATGGGCGGCACGACCTCGGCGAAATAGCTCAAAAACGCCTCGTACAGCCAATCCGGCTTGATCTGGGACTGTTCCAGCCAGGTCGCGTCGGGCAGGACCACGTCGCTCAGCAGGGCCGTGTTACACATGAAGGCGTCGATGGTGACACAAAAATCCAACTTTTCCAGGCCTCGGGCCACGGAGGCGCTGTTGCCCCAGGTCAAAACAGGATCGGCCCAATACGAAACCAGGGCGCGGATCTTTCCCGCGTCCACCTGCTCCTCGAACTTGGCCGGGGACCAGCCAGACCACAGCTGGAACGCATCGACCTTGGGCGCGTTCTTCTTCTCGGGTTTTGTCTGGCCGTCGCGCCACGCCGAACCCAGCTTGCGCTTGAAAGGCAGGCTCGGCCCGCCAGGCGCGTCAAAGGTGCCGCACAATCCGTTCAGGGCCTGAATGGCGGCCGTGGCCCAATGACCGTTGGGAGTCTGGGCCAGACCGGTCCAGGACATGACGCCCTTGGCCTTGGCCGTCGCGAATTCCCGGGCAATGCGCGCCAGGGTCGCGGCGGGAACGCCGCAGATGGGCTCGGCCCATTCCGGCGTGCGCGCCACGCCATCTTCCCCGCCCAACACCCGGGCACTGAAGGCCTCGAAGCCCGTGGTCCAATCGCGCACGAACTCCTTGTCGTACAATTCCTCGGAAATGATCACGTGCGCCATGGCCATGGCCGCCGCGCCGTCCGTGCCCGGAATCAACGAAACCCATTCCGTGGCCTTGGCCGCGGTGTCGGATTTGCGCGGATCAAAAACCACGAGCTTGGCCCCCCGGTCCAGGGCCTTCTTGAGCGCGGCGGTCTTGCGCTGACCATAGGACGTGGCCAGTTCGTTGTTCCCGAAAAAAATGATGTAGTCCGAATCGTCGTAGTTGATCCAGGGACGTTTGTCGTTGAGGCTGTGCTCGGTGGCCATGCGGTTGGCGTTGTCGCACATGGTCCGATGCGTCCCCTTGGGGCAGCCCAGGTGCTCGAAAAAGGCCTCGTGCACGAAATTGGCGAAATCATTGCCGCGAAAATAGGCCAACTTGCCTTCGGGCACGGCCGAGATCTTGCTCGCCACCAGATCCAGGGCCTCGTCCCAGCCCGCCTTGCGAAAACGCCCGTTTTCACGGATGAGCGGCGCCTTGAGCCGATAGGCGCTGTTGACATGCTTGGCGCTGGCACCGCCCTTGGGGCAAAGACGGCCGGCGCCCTTGGGATCACCGGGCAGTCCGGCCGCGCCGACCATGATGCCGTCCCGGACCTTGGCCTTCATCCCGCATAACGCCCCACAGGTGTAACAATGCGTTGGGATTTCCACTTCCGGACCTTCCGGCGTCGCGCCCGATTGCACGAGATCGGCCGCGAAAGGAAACGCGGCCCGGTCCAGACCCCGCGCCAGACATCCCCAGCACGCCGGGTCCACGTCCTCCCGGACAAAGGCCAGGCACAAGGCGGCCATGGCCAGGTACCACGGATGTCCGGCGCAGCTCGCCAGCTGTTCGCCGAACAAGGGCACCCAGGCCCTTATGGTGTCGCGAAAAAACGTCTCGTACGTGTCAAGACGATCCTGCTCCAGCAAGGCGGCGCACAACTCGAATTCCACGGCGACATGGTCATCCAGATCGCGAAATTCCGGGTCCACGGACAGGTTGACGGAACGGAGCACGCGACGCAGTTCAAAGACGGGCTCCTGCTGGACCACGGGAATTCCCGAGCGATGCACGGATTCGTACGGAAACACGGGATTCGCGCCGGCATTCAAAAAAAGATCCGCGTATTCGTGGCGGAGTTCGGCATGCACGTCGCCCGGCGACGCGGCCAGGGCGGCAAGGCGCGCCGCCGCGCCACGCATCGAGGGCACGAGCGATTCCACGTCCCGCACGGCATCCACGAAGGCGGGAGACACTGTCGCCGTGACCACGGGCAACGCGGGCTCGTCCCGAAAAACCGTTGAAAAAAAACGAAACACACGGGCCTGATCGTTACGTTGCGTCCTGTCCATAAAATCCTCCGTCGGAGCTTTCCGACCCACCGGAGGCCGGAAATGAATGTTCAGGTCAATCACCCGCCACCACGGCAGGTGGTCGCATGGGCCGTTCCGGGCCTATTTTTGTCCATAAGACGACCGTGCCGGGTTGAAAAATTTTCAACGACTTTTTGTTGATTTTCACAACATCGGACACGCTTCGACGCCCGGACATGGTGCCCGCGCCGGGAGTTTGTATCATTCCACGAAAAAACGCCCACCGGCTTCAAGGACCGACGGGCGTTTCGCGATAGGGGATAATCGCGGACTATTTTTTCCGTTCAAAGGTCAGGGCGTGGGTCGTGCAGGCCGTGACACAGGCCGGCTGCAGACCGGCGTCGATGCGGTCCATGCAGAAATCGCATTTGCCGATGACATTGGCCTCGGCGTGCAGAACCGGGATATTCCAGGGACAGGCCGTGACACAGGCCTCGCAACCGATACAGGCGTCCTTGTCCACGTAGACCAGACCGTCGGACTCGCGCCGGATCATGGCTCCGGTCGGGCACGCCGCGACGCAGGCCGGATCTTCGCAGTGGTAGCAGCTCCGGAACGCGGCCTTCATGACGATCAGGCCGTTTTTAAGCTCCGGCGCGCCAGAGGTGTGCACGGCGTACTTGATGCCCACGGGATTGTCGTTCTTGACCTTGCAGTGCACCTCGCAGGCCTTGCAGTGGATGCAGCGCGCCTTGTCCAGCTTCATTCTATAGTTACTCATGTCCGTCTCCCTAGATTTTGCGCACGCCGACAAAATGTTCCTGCATGGACAGGCAGCCGCCGCCCCGGTCCCATTGCTCCAGACCGCCGGGCATCAGCTCGTGATCGGCCGCGCCCTTGCCGAACGCGCGGGATTCCACCGGCAGCCGGTGTCCGAACCCGTGCAGCATGAACAGGGCCTCGGGATGGATGCAGTCCGTCACAAAGGCCCGCAACCGGCCAGTCCCCCCGGTGACGGAAAAGACCTCGACCAGATCGCCGTCGGCGATACCCAATTCAGCCGCCCGGCTGGTGTGCAGCCAGGCCACGTTCTCGGGCATCTGCTCCGCCAGAAGCGGATTGTTGACGGTGTGGCCTTGGGTGTGGATGCCACAGCGACCCGTCGTGATGCGGAACATGCCCTGGGGCGGAAGCGCGGGAGACACGTAGGGCGGCAGGGACGGCTGTCCGGCCTTGGCCCATTTCCCGCTGACCATCTCGATCTTGCCCGAGGGCGTGGGCAGCTTGACCTCGCCCAAGGGGCGGTACAGGGGCGCGTCGGCCAGTTCGACAAATCCCTTGGCGTCAAAATCCTCGATGGCCACGCCCGTGTCCTGCAGCTGGTAAGCCCAAATGTCCTCGATGCTGTCGAAGGACAACGGGTCCAGGCCCAAACGCCTGGCCAGGCCACAGATGATCTCCCACTCTGCCTTGGAGTCAAAGGTCGGCTCCTGGGCGCGCTTGCGCACGAAAAACTGCGGCTTGAGCCCGCCCTTGCTGGCAATGATGCTCTCGCGGGAAAGATAGGTGGACAGAGGCAGAACCACGTCGGCGTTCCAGGCCGTGTCCGACCAGGAAAAGGTGATGCTGACCAAAAGGTCGAGCCCGGCCCATTTCTTTTTCAGCGCCTCGGGATCGGGCATGGCCATGAGCGGATCATGCCGGAAACAGAGATAGGCCTTGATGGGATACGGCTCGCCGGTGACGATGGCGTCGTAGGCCAGATTGACCAGACCTGGGCCGGCGTCGAACTGCGGATATTTCCAGCCCACGCCGTCGGCCCGCTTTTCCTCGGGCTTGGGAAAAAGATCGACCAGTTTCCGCAGGCCCTTGCGGCCAACATCGCCGGGCGTGTTGACAAAGGGCAGACCGCCCTTGGCGCCGATAGAACCAAGCAGGCTATTGATGATATAGGCCGTGCGCGATATCAGAAAGGACGTATTGTAGCGGGCCACCATCCAGCCCGGATGCCAAAGCACGCTGGGCGCGGCCTCGGCCAGCTGCCGGGCCAGATCACGGATGGATTCGGCCGACACGCCGCATTCCCCGGCGGCCCATTCGGCCGTGTACGGCTGGACAAAGGCCTTAAGCTCCTCGAACCCGTCCACGAACTGATCCACGAACGCCTTGTCGTACAGATTTTCGGAAATCAGCGTGTTGATCACGGCCAAATTGAAGCCGTAGTCCGTGCCCGGCCGGATCATGAAGAAATTATGCGCCTTGCTGGCGCTGACCGT
>RZYB01000067.1 GCA_009930495.1 Deltaproteobacteria bacterium | reverse complement strand
AAACGGAACATATCGTCGGCGAGGGAGAGCTTGGGCATGTCGGCGGGCGGGGTTGGGGCCTGGGATGTTTTGCGCATTTTCAGGGCGGCCAGCCGCTCCAGGCTTGGAACGCGCATCATGGACAGCAGTTGGCAATAGGCCATGGGAAGGGCTCCGGCGCGACGCAGTTCCAGAAAGGCGTCGTCCGCGATGGTATTCAACGCCTGTTCGTCGATCTGGAAGAGGCCGTCGAGCTTGATCGGTCCGGAAGGGGCCTTGACGGTCAGGGGCCAGGGCTTGAGCACGCCGTGTCTGGCCAGGGCCGCGCAGGCCGTTGTCGTGGCCGCCTGTCCTGCCTGGAGGTGGTTGAGCAGCTCCATGATGGCTTTCACGGCGGGCGACGGACCTCCTCCGGCGTCGAAAAAGGGCTCTCCCTGGTCATCGGAGATCAGTTCCGAATCCTGATCGACACATAAAATCATCTGTCCGCTGTCGGTTCGTGCCAGCTTGAACGGATGAACACGCATGACCATGGGAGTGTAGCTGCCAAGCCAATGCCCGGACTGGTCCACGAAAAGATTCTGGCCTTGTTCAAACCCAAGCAAAACGACGGGTGAAACCGTCTCCTGGCGTACGAAAAAGGCGATGGGAAAGGCGGCCACGGCTTGCGGAAATTCCGGGCCAACAATGGGCGCGGTGATATCCTGCTGGGCAAAAGCGTGGGAAACCGGGCGTTTCCACCGTTTGGAGGCGTGATCCTTGGTATTGAGGGGAACGTAAGTTGGCATCGTGAAATCATCCTTTCATGAATAAAGCGTTCAGCAAAATTTTTTAGGGGCCGAATCCCGCGCCATGTCCATCGCGTGGGTCGGCTCCGTCGGCACGCCAAGGTCGAGTCCTGGGCGGGCCATGATGTTTTTCGATCAAAACGGCATATTTTCCGCAAGCGCCTCGCCCGCACGGGCGTTGCGGGTAGCCGCGCCTGGAGGCGGAATCCGCATTAGCCGCGCTGCCCGCCGCGTCCTTTTCGGGCGGCTTTTGCCGTGGCCGATGGCGCCTGGCCGGTTTGGGCCCTGGGTCTGGCCGGGCGCGCGGGTGACTCGTTGTTTCGTGGACGGCGATCCGCGTTGGCGCGTGGGCCCGCCGGTCTTGGAGCGGGTTCCAGACGCTGCGTCTGGGTGTTCTCGGCCGGGACAAGCTGGCCGCGCACCAGGCGGACCGCTTCCATGACGATACCCAGGTCCTCGGCGTAGCGTCGGACCAGACGGCTTTCGGCCTCGGTCATGAGGGAAAGCACGGCTCCGGCCGCGTCGGCCCGGCCCGTGCGGCCGGCCCGGTGCAGATAATCCCGGCTTTGGCTGGGCACGTCGAGATTGACGACCAGTTCCACGCCCGTGATGTCCAGCCCCCGGGCCGCGATGTCCGAGGCGATGAGTACCTGGGCCTGGCCCTTGCGGAAGGCGTCCAGGGCGGCCTGACGGGCGAATTTGTCCCTGGCCCCGTGCAGGTCGGCCACCGGGAGATGATGGAATTCCAGACGTTCGGCCATGCGCGCGGCCGAGGCGCCACGATGCACGAAGATCAGGGTCCGGGCGGGCTCCAGACCGCGCACGACCTTGCGCGCCCAGTCGACTTTGTCCCGCTCCTCGCAGACCAGGTACAAATGGCGGATGGCCGGATTGATCCGTTCTTCCTGAATTCGGACCATGTCCAGATCAGGGGCCAGCCCCTTGGCCACGCGGGTCGCGGCCGGGCCCTCGGTGGCCGAGACAAAGACAAACCGTGTCGAAGCTCCCAAGTCCGAGGTAACGCGGCGGATGTGCGGCAAATTTTCCTCGATCAGCAGGCGGTCGGCTTCGTCGAAAACCACCCAGGCCGCGTCGCGGAGCTTGAGCTTGCCCAGATCCAGGAGATGGACCATGCGCCCGATCGAGCCCACGACCACATGCGGCTTTTTTTTCAGTCCTTCTATCTGACGGCTGGCGGCGGCCCCGCCGATCAGGGACTGGATCCGGATCGGCAGGCCGCTGGCGCGGATCAGGTCTTGGGCCACGCGCGTGATCTGCATGGCCAACTCGTGGGTCGGGGCCAGGATCACGGCCTGAACAGCGCCGTGCTCCGGGGCGACGCGGGACAGGATGGGCAGCAGATAGGCCAGGGTTTTGCCCGAGCCGGTGCGGGACACGAGCATGGCCGATTTGTCGGCCAAAAGGACCGGCGCGGCCTGGATTTGTATGGGCAGGGGCGCGGTCGGTCCCAGGGTTTCCATGGCCCTGGCGATGGCCGGCGCGATGCCGAGTTCGGTGAATGACATATCTCTCCTTGTCCGGTCACGCCGGAGCTGATTCGTTATGGGACGGGGCGCGGAAACGAGAAATCGACGGCTACGAATCCCACGGGTCATCTTCGGGCGTGGCGTCGATGTCCGGGGCGCACAGCACTCTGTCCCGCCCCTGGCCCTTGGCCTGATACAGGGCTTCGTCGGCCTGTTTGAGCAAGGAGCCCATGCCCTGGTCCCCCTGTTCCAGGCGCGGCACCATGGCGGCCACGCCCAGGCTGATCGTGACCCAGGGTGAAACTTCCGAGCCGTCGTGCTTGATATGCAGATCCCGCACCGCCTGGCGGATGTGCTCGGCCAAAAGGCGGGCGCCCTCGGCGTCGGTGTCGGGCAGGACAAGGGCGAACTCCTCGCCGCCATAGCGCGCGGCCAGATCGGCCGGCCGGCGAATCCATTGCTGGAGAACGGCGGCCACGTTCACCAGACAGTCGTCTCCTTTTTGGTGTCCATGCATGTCGTTGAACCGTTTGAAGAAATCCACGTCGATCAGAATGACGGACAAGGCCGCCCGTTCACGCATGGCCCGGCGCCACTCCTGCTTGAAATAGGAATCGAACATGCGCCGGTTGGGGATTCCGGTCAGGCCATCGAGGAGCGAGAGTTGCGTCAGGCGTTCGTTGGCCCGTTTCAGTTCCTCGGTCCGTTCGCCGATGGTCCGGACCATGGCGTCGAAGCTCTGGGCCAGACGGCCGATTTCGTCCTGGCGGTCCACGTTCAGGCGCGCGCCGTGATCGCCCTCGCGTTCGATCCGGATGGCGTGCTCGGTCAGGCGTTGCACCGGTCTCAGGACCACGATCTGGAGCAGGACATTGAGCATGACCAGAATCGCGGCTCCGGAAACAACGACCAGAATCGCGGCATAGCGCATGCTGGCCAGGCCTTTTTTGGTGATTTCGCGGGGGAATTGGTAGTCCACGCCAAAAATCGGAGTCCCGGCCATGTCCTGGTACGCGGAGCAAATCCGGATGACATCGCCGGCGCGTTCCGTGACAAAGGTCACATTGTCGCCATGGGTTTTTGCCGGATTTTTTTCGCCGCATGCCGACCGACCCTCGGAGAAGGGAAATACCAGCTCGAAGGGAATCCGGGTCTGCTGGCGCAGGGTTTCCACGGTGTCCTGGTCCAGAAGCCGGCCCATGATCAGGAAACCGTTGCTTGGTCCGGACCCATCCGTGCGTAAAATGGGGCGGGAGGAAAACAGCAGCGGTCCGGCCGCCGTGAAACAGACCCCAGCCGCGCCGCCGTCCGCTTCCGGATGAAATATGGGGTGTGCCGGGAATATCCGGCCCCCGGCCATGAAATCAAAGACCATGGGTTCGTCGGAGGCGAGATCCAGCCCCCGACTCCAAACCACCTCTCCGTCAGGCGCGCAAAACGCCACGAGGCTCAGACGATTGTTGCGCTGCGTGTCCACGTCGAGATTGCTGGCGACAAAGGTTTCGGACCTGTCGCGCATGAATTCGTGGGAATCATCCCAGGCCGCCCAATCCCGGCAGAAGAGATCCAGATGCGTGATTTCCCTGTCGATGGCGTAGAATATCCGGCGCAGATTCTCCTCGGCCTCGTTTTGTTCCAGTTCCAGAAAACTGGAATAGATCACGGATCGCTGGATGATGAAATCGATGCCCCCAAGGACGGTGAACAGGCCGAGAATGATGAGAAACACTTTATTGCGGATGGACATGAAAACTCCTTGCCGAACCCGGCATGTTCCATAAATTACTCGAAGTCCAAGCCAGGAACAAGGCTGGTCTTGCCTTGCGGACCGGACCGGGCCTACAGTCCGCCCCGCGCCCCGGATGGCCGGGGCCGCCCCCGTCACCCGCCACAAAGGAGCCGCCATGGCCACGGAGCTCAAGCCAACAGTCACTTTCGAGGAATCCCTCGCCGTCCTGGATATCCGTGTCGGCCGCGTTATCGCCGCCGAATTTTGTTCGCTGACGCCCAGGCCGACCTATAAAATGGTCATTGATTTTGGAAAATTCGGCACGCGCACCAGCCATGGCCGCTTCACCGCCCATCCCCTGGACGAGGTCGTCGGGCGCCAGGTTCTGGCCGTGCTCAATTTCCCTCCCCGGACCATGGGCGCCGTCGTGTCCGAAGTGCTGGTCCTGGGTGTTCAGTACCCGGGCCGGGACAGCGGCGAGGCGACCTTTGTCGCCCCGGTCGTGAACGCCAGGATCGGAAGCAAGCTGTTTTAGAATCCGCCCCTGGGGTCTATGGCCGCCTTTACATGCCGTGCGTCATCCCATAACCACACGCCAGGATAATGGGCGCGCGCTCGCGCCCTTCGCGCCCGGTCGCGCGTCACGTTCTTTGCGCACACTTCAATCCATGAGGAGAACCCATGCTTGACATTTTTTCCGAACGCATCGTCAATGTTCAAATCCATCAGGGTATTGCCCGTCTTGATTTCGCCCGTCTGGAAAGCGTCAATTCCGAAACCAAGGAAGTCACGTTGAAGCCGGCCATGCGTTTGGTCATGCCCCTGGCCGCGTTCATGGAAATGGCCGACCACGTCGGAAAAATCCGCGAAAATATCCTGAAGCAGATGCCAGGCCAGGTCGGCGGCGAAGACCAGGGCCCTTCCGCCAGCTTCAAGCCGAAAAACTGACGCCTCCGGCCGTGTCCCGGCCTCCTGCCTGGCCTGTGCGGGGAGGGCGGGGACATCGCTTTTTTCGGCATTCCAGGTCGCGGCCATCGCCCCGATGCCGCGACCGCAATCCCAAACCCCGCCTCTGCTCGGAAAAATTCCATGAAACCCTATCTGTATGCCTTGGGTTCGGTGCTGTGCTGGGCCAGTCTGCCGGCGGCCACGGGCAGCGGCCTGGACGGGCTGTCCGTGCCCGAGCTTCTTTTTTTTAGCTTTGTGCCGGCGGCCATCTATCTCGCGGTCCAGGAAATGCTTTTGTCCCGGCGTCTGGCCGTGCCGTGGCCGGACGCGCGGCTGACGGCCCTCGGCATCGTCGGCATCTTCGGCTACCATGTCGTCTATTATTCGGCCATGGACCATGCTCCGTTGGTGGAGGGCGCCATCCTGGCCACGACCTGGTCGTTCTGGATCGTGGTTTTTTCCTCGATCCTGGCCCGCAAGCGCCTGTCCCCGACCGTGCTGATCGTGGCCCTGACCGGGTTGTTCGGCGCGGGGCTGGTCGTGTCCGGGGGGCGGGGGCTGAGTTTCGAGGCTCGGTACCTGCCCGGTTATGCCCTGGCCCTGGGATGCGGCCTGATCTGGAGCGGCTTCTCCGTGGTCCTGGCCCGGCTGCGTCCAACGCGGGATTACATGCCGGCCTTTACCATCGTGGCCGCCCTGTGTTCGGCCCTGGTCTATGTTCTGAGCGGCCCAAGCCGCTTGCCCGCGCCCATGGCCCTGGCCTCGGCCGTGTATCTCGGCCTCGTGCCCCTGGGCCTGTCCTTCACCCTTTGGAACCGGGCCGTGACCACGGGCAACATGACCATCATCGGCTACCTGTCCTATCTGACCCCGCCCCTGGCCGTGCTCCTGGCCGCCCTGATCCGGGGTTCGGCCGTGACCAGCCAGGCCGTAATCGGCATGGTCATCATCCTTGGCGCGGCCTTTGTCGGGCGGCGCATTGCCGCGTAAGCCCCTTCACCTTTAGCGCGAGAAATCACCATGTCCCATCACGTCCGGCGCATCGCCGCCCTGAAAGGCCTCATGGACGCGGCCGGCATTCCGGCCCTGCTCGTCCTGCATCCGGCCAATCGTTTTTATTTGTCCGGTTTTGAACTCCACGACGGGCAGTGCAACGAAAGTTCGGGCTGTCTGCTCCTGCAAGCCAGCGGTCCGGATTGGCTCCTGACCGACGCCCGTTTCTCCGAGGAGGCCCGCCGTCACTGGCCCGAGGAGCATACGCATATTCATGGCGCGCCACGGCTGGAAAAGATCGCCGAATTCGTGCGGAGTCAGGGTATCCGCGACCTGTGGATCGAGGCCCAGGCCATGTGCGCGGACATGTATCTGGAGCTGGCCAAAAACCTGGATTTGCATCCGGCTCCGCGTTTGGTGGAGGAATTGCGCACCATCAAGGATGACGCGGAGTTGGCGGCATTAAGGGCGTCCTGCGCCCTGAACCACCGTGTTTACGATATCCTGCGGCCACGGCTCGGACCGGGACTGACGGAACGGGACGTGGCCTGGATGCTGGAGAAAGCCTTTCGGGAAAACGGAGCCGAGGGCCTGAGCTTCGCGCCCATCGTCGGCTTCGGGCCCAACGGCGCTCTGCCCCACGCCACGCCGGGCCAGACCCGGCTTGTCCCGGAAACCCCGGTCTTGATCGACATGGGCGGCCGCTTGAACGGCTATTGCTCGGATCAGACCCGGACGTGGTGGATCGGCGACGCCCCGAGCGACACCTTCCGCCGCACCTTGGATCTGGTCCAGGAGGCCCAACGCCTGGCTATCGCCAAGGTCGCTCCGGGCGTGTCCACCAGCGAGCTGCACGCCACGGCCAGGGATTTTTTCACCCGGCATGGCGTGGCCGAACAGTTCACCCATTCCCTGGGGCATGGCATTGGTCTGGAAACCCATGAAGCGCCGGGCGTCGGGCCCATCCGGCCGACCATTCTCAAGCCGGGCATGGTCATCACCGTGGAGCCGGGTCTGTATTATCCCCAGTGGGGGGGCGTGCGCTGGGAACATATGGTCGTGGTCACCGAGAACGGTCATGACGTGCTCTAGGGCCGCGCGCCAGCGGCCGCGCCGTCCACGAATCCATCCCCTGGGACCGCCGGAAACGGTCAGCCATGTCCTGTACGCCGGAATTCCCCGTTCGGAGATCGCCTTGTATCGTTTTTTGCTCGAGGGGTATGACAATCTGGCCATCATGAGCGTGGTGGATCGTTACCGGGCCGTGATCAAGCTGCGCTTTTTGTCCGACGCCGAGCCCACGCTGCGCCGGCTGCTCCTGGCCCAGGGCGCGCGCCTGATCGAGGCGCCGGGGCGCGGCGTTCCAGAGCCGGATGTCCAGGGGCGGCACGAATAACAGACTGTGGAGGAACAAGGCATGAACACTGCCGTGATTTGGGGCGCGGGCCAGGGCGGGCGCATGGTCGCCAACCTGTTGCATGGGGATATCGAGATCAAGGCGTATTGCGACAGCGACGAAACCAAATGGGGCGCCAGCCTGGACGGCGTTCCGATTGTTCCGCCCGAAGCCCTCGCCGACCTGGCGCCGGACGCCATTTTTATTTCCATGCTGAACAAGGACGCTTGCGTCAGCGTCCGGGCGCGTCTGGAGGCCATGGGTATCCAGGCGCGGATCGTCACGGCCCCGGAACTGCGCCAGACCTTTGATCTCCGTTTGGCCGCGTTGCGGATGATCGCCGGGGAAGCGCGCGAACGCGGTATCGCCGGCGCCATTGCCGAGCTGGGCGTGTACCGGGGTGATTTCGCGGTGGAGATGAACCGCCTTTTTCCCGACCGTCCGCTCTATCTTTTCGACACCTTTGCCGGATTCGATCAGCGCGACATCACGATTGAAGCCGAGCACGGGTTTTCCCGGGCCGCGACGGGCCACTTCGCGGACACAAGCGTGGACGCGGTGCGGCGGCGTCTGCCCCATCCGGACCGGGCCGTGTTTCGGGTGGGCTATTTTCCGGAAACCACCCAGGGCATCGAGGACGCCTTTGCCGTCGTCAGTCTGGACGCGGACTTGTACAAGCCGCTTTACGATGGACTGCGCTATTTTTACCCGCGCCTGTCCAAGGGCGGCGCCCTCATCATCCACGACTACAACAACACCCGGTTCAGCGGCGCCAAGCGCGCCGTTCGCCAATTCTGCGAGGAATGCGGCGTGTTCGTCGTCCCCCTGTCGGATCTGCACGGGACGGGTGTCATCATTAAACCGTAAAAAATCCCGCCTTCGATGGAAAGCGGGATGGCGTGGCCCAGGATCGGTTTGAGCCGGCGCGGGCTTCAGGCGCTCTTGGCGGTTTTTCCCTGATCCAGAACCATGCGCCCGGTCTGGCCGCATTTGGGGCAGCGAATTCCGGATTCGGAACCTTCGCAGGCCGCGCAATACTGGGCAAAACAGCTGATGCAGCGGTACAGGACGGGGTGGGCGAGTTCCTTGCCGCAGCGGGGGCATGTGATCGTGCGTTCTTCCATGTATTTTTCCTCATCGGTAAAAGGTTGGGGCCGGGGCTTTTGGCCTTGATCGACGCGGGGCGGCCCGGATGTCATCGGGGGCGATGTCCGCTTTTTCGGTCCATCCCGAAGAAGCGTCGCGTATTGTCTCCGCAGCGTTGCCACAAGGCGTGCGGGTCCTCGCCGCGCAGCCGGGCGACTTCCCGCGCCGTGAAGACGATAAAGGCCGGTTCGTTGGGTTTGCCCCGATATGGCTCCGGAGCCAGGTAGGGACTGTCGGTTTCGAGCAGCAGACGGTCGGCCGGGATGGTCGTGACCGCGGCCCGCAAGGCCTCGTTCTTGGGGTATGTCACGGTGCCGGGGATGGACAGATGCCAACCGCGCGAGAGCAGCCTTTCGGTCCAGTCCGGCCCCAGGCCGAAGCAGTGCCACAGAAGCGGCTTTCCGGCAAAACCCATCTGATCGAGGATGGCCAGACAGTCATCCTCGGCCTCGCGGCAATGGATGACCACGGGTTGGTTCAGTTCCCGCGCCAGTTCGAGCTGGCGCCGAAACCAATGCCGTTGGTCCTGGCGGGGAGAAAAGTCGTAATAATAATCCAGCCCGATTTCGCCCACGCCTCGAAGGCGCGGGTCTGTCTCGAAGGCGTGGTGCATGTCCGTCCAATCGGCCTCGGTCATTTTGCCGGCTTCGTGCGGGTGCACGCCGAGCAAGAAAAATACGTCCGGATCGGCCTCGAATCCGGCCCGGTGTCGCCGATAGGCCTCGGGACCGAGAAAAACATTGCCCACGGTGCGCACGCCACAGGCCCTGGCCCTGGCCAGGACGACGCGGGGATCGATATCCCGCCCGTCGAGGTGGGCGTGACTGTCCGCGCCGACGCATGCCAGGCCGAGGGTCTCCGGTTGTTCGCGTTCCTTGTGTTTGCTCACCTCACGCCTCGCGCACGCCCTGGTCCCATTTGGCCACGGGTATGGCCTCGTCGATGAGCATGACCGGAATTTCATCCCGGATCGGGTAGACCACGGCGCAGACCGAGCATTTGAGTCCCTCTTCCTGGCCGACGAGTTCCAGGTCGCCCTTGCATTTCGGACAGGCCAGAATCCGCAGCAGTTCCTTGTTCAGTGCCATGACGCCTCCTTGCGTGTACAGGTTGTGAGCCCGGCTTATCCTGATCAAAACGGGGTTACAAGCGGTCAAGGAGGCGGCTGGTCCTTGAGTTTTTAGGACAATGCGATAAAGCCCTTCCATGACGTACAACGCCGAGCCGCCGCTGGCCCATCCTCTTGTGCTGTTCGATGTCGGCAATACCAACATCAAGGTCTGTCTGGCGGATCAGGAGCGCTTGGGGCGCGCCTACACCCTGCCGTCCACCAACCGTGAAACCGCGGATTCCCTGGGCTTGACCATCGCCGCCATCTGCGACCGCGAGGGCGTGGCCGAGTTCGCGGTTCCGGCCTGGGTCGTTTCGTCGGTGGTCCCGCCATTGTCCGGGTTGCTGGACCAGGCCTGCCAACGGTTTTTCGGCAAGCCGGCCCTGTTCGTGCCCCGGGACATGCCGATTCCCCTGGAAAATCGCTACGCCCGGCCCCGGGAGGTGGGCGCGGATCGCCTGCTGGGCAGTTACGCGGCCCGGCTGCTGGCGGACGACACCACCCTGATCGTGGTCGATTTTGGCACCGCCACCACCTTTGACTGCATCCAGGGCAATGCCTTTCTCGGGGGGCTGATTTGTCCCGGCGTGCTCAGTTCGGTCACGGCCCTGGGCACGCAAACGGCCAAGTTGCCGCAAATCAGCCTGGAATTGGACTCCACGGAGCTGGACATTGGCACCAGCACCCGGCAAAGCCTCAACCACGGCGTCCTGTTCGGGTTCGCGGCCATGCTCGAGGGGCTGGTCGCGCGGTTGAAAAAGCGTCTCGGCGACCCGCGGGCGCGGGTTATCGCCACGGGCGGGTTCGCGCCGTGTCTGGAGGCCATCACAGACTGCATCGACCACGTGGCTCCGGACCTGCTGCTGCAGGGACTCCGGGCCATTTACTATCAACATCATCCAGCACCACATAACACCAGGGAGCAAGCATGAGCACCATCACAGGTATTTGGGCCAGGGAAATTTTGGATTCCAGGGGCAACCCCACGGTCGAGGTCGAAGTCACCCTCGAATCCGGAGCCACGGGTCGCGCCGCCGTGCCGTCCGGAGCCTCCACCGGCACCCGCGAGGCCCTGGAGCTGCGCGACGGCGACACCGACCGCTTTGGCGGCAAGGGCGTCGAGCAGGCCGTCAGGAACATCATGGAGGAAATTTCCTCGGAAATCGTCGGCCTGGACGCCACCCGTCAGGTGGAAGTGGATCAGGCCCTCATCGACCTGGATGGCACCGAGAACAAATCCCGTCTGGGCGCCAACTCCATGCTCGGCGTGTCCATGGCCACGGCCAAGGCCGCCTCGGAATTTTTGGGCCTGCCCCTGTATAAATATCTGGGCGGCATCAACGCCAAGGTGCTGCCGGCGCCCATGATGAACATCATCAATGGCGGGGCGCACGCGGCCAACAATCTGGACATCCAGGAATTCATGATCCTGCCCCTGGGCGCGGAGAGCTTCAAGGAAGCCCTGCGCATGGGCGCGGAAACCTTCCATGTCCTGAAGAAAATTCTGCACAAGGACGGTCTGGCCACTTCCGTGGGCGACGAAGGCGGGTTCGCGCCCAATTTCGCCAGCCATGAGCAGGCCTTCCAGTACATGATAAAGGCTATCAAGGAGGCCGGTTACGAGCCCGGTAGTCAGATCGCCCTGGGCATCGACGCCGCGGCCTCGGAATTTTACAAGGATGGCAAATACCATTTCGCTGGCGAAAACAAGATCCTGACCGCCCGCGAGCTGACCGATTATTACGCCGATCTGGCTGGCAAGTTCCCCATCGTGTCCATCGAGGATGGTTTGGCCGAGGCCGATTGGGACGGTTGGGAGGTTCTGTCCGACGTGCTCGGTGATCGCGTGCAGCTGGTCGGCGACGACATTTTCGTGACCAATCCGGCCCTGCTGGCCGATGGCATCATGCGCGGCGTGGGCAATGCCATTCTGATCAAGCTCAATCAAATCGGCACCCTGACCGAGACCATGGACTGCATCGAAATGGCCAAGGAAGCCTCGTACGCCACGGTCATTTCCCATCGCTCCGGAGAAACCGAGGACAGCTTCATCGCCGATCTGGCCGTGGCCGTGAACGCCGGTCAGATCAAAACCGGTTCCTTGTGTCGCTCGGATCGCGTGGCCAAGTACAACCAATTGCTGCGCATCGAGGAAGATCTGGACACCCAGGGCATGTATTTTGGTCCGGCCATGGCCGCCAACTGGTTTGATGAAGAATAGCAACGGGCGCGCAAAGCGCCCTTTTTATTGAGGTAGCCATGCAAATTATCGATGGAAAAGCGACGGCGGCGACCATCCGCCAGGAACTCGCGGGGCAGGTCGCGGCCCTGGCCGCCCGCCATGGCCGAGCCCCGGGCCTGGCCGTCATCCTGGTTGGGGAGAATCCCGCGTCCCAGGTCTATGTCCGCAACAAGGAACGGGCCTGCGCCGAAGTGGGCATTGTTTCGCGCGGCATCCGCCTGGCCGCCGACATCCCCCAGGCCGAGCTGGAACAGACCATTCTCGATCTGAACGCCGATCCGGCCATTGACGGCATTCTTCTGCAACTGCCCCTGCCCAAGGGGCTGGACAGTCAGAAATGCCTGGATCTGATCGACCCGTCCAAGGACGTGGACGGCTTTCATCCGGTCAACATGGGACGCTTGACCTTGGGCCTGTCCTGCCTGCGCTCCTGCACTCCGGCCGGAATCATGACCCTACTGGAGCGCCACGGGATTCCCGTGGCGGGCCGAAAGGCGGTGGTCATCGGGCGCAGCAATATCGTGGGCAAGCCTCTGGCGCTGATGCTTCTGCAGAAAAACGCCACCGTGACCATCTGCCATTCCCGCACCATTGACATCGCCAGCGAGATTCGCGGCGCGGACATTGTCCTGGCCGCCGTGGGCATTCCCCGGTTCGTGACGGCCGACATGGTCAAGCCCGGTGCCGTGGTCATCGACGTCGGTATCAACCGCACCGAAACCGGCCTAGTCGGGGACTGCGATTATGAGGCCCTCAAGGACGTGGCCTCGGCCATGACCCCGGTTCCCGGCGGCGTCGGCCCCATGACCATCGCCCAGCTTCTGGTCAACACCGTCGAAGCCTACGTGGATCACGTTGGCTGAAGGGCGGTGGCCAGAGAGGTCTTCAGCTTTGGCATTCCTTGAGCTCAAGGGCTCGAGGTTTAAGTAGGGCGAAACGGAGGATTTGTAGCGTCGCGACAATCCAGGGCCCACGCGGTGATTAAGGTGGTTCGCTCGGGCCTTCTGGATTATTGCTTGGTGT
>RZYB01000066.1 GCA_009930495.1 Deltaproteobacteria bacterium | reverse complement strand
CCGCCCCAGGAGGACACCATGTTCGGGGCGTTTATCCATGAACTGACCGCGGAGCTGGTCCCCCAGGTTTTTGGCGGGGTGCACGAGGTCCATGCCGTGGACGCAGCCGGCGTCCATCCGTTGCTGCTGGCCGTGGGCAGCGAACGCTATGTGCCCTATGCTGGCGAGCGTCAGCCGCAGGAATTGATCACCAACGGCCTGTCGCTTTTGGGCACGACCCAGACCTCGCTGTCCAAATACGTGATCCTGGCCGCGCGCGAGGATAACCCCGCCCTGTCCTGCCACGACGTGCCCGCGTTTTTCCGGCATGTGCTGGAACGGCTCGATCTGGGGCGCGACCTGCATTTCATCACTCGTACGACCATGGATACCCTGGATTATTCCGGCATCAGCCTCAATCAGGGCTCCAAGGTCTTGTGGACGGCGGCTGGCAGCCCCAAACGCGTTTTGGCCACACGTCTTCCGGACAAATTGCCTTTGCCGGAGGGCTTTCACTCGCTGCGGTTTTTCACCCCGGGTATTTTGGTTTTGTCCGGCCCGCCCCACGCCCAGCCCCGCGACACCCAGGACCCAGCCATGGACGACCTGTGCCGCGCGTTGGAGCAGGGGCCGGAACTGGACGGCTTTCCGCTTCTCGTCGTGGCCGATGACGCGGCGTTCACGGCCGCGTCGTGGGAGAATTTTTTGTGGGTCACGTTTACCCGGTCCGACCCGGCCACGGACACCTACGGACTGCACGGGGCAACCCACTGCAAGCATTGGGGATGCCGGAGCATGGTCGTTGACGCGCGGCTGAAGACCTATCACGCGCCGCCGCTCGAGAATGTGCCAGAAATCGAAAAAAAGGTGGACGCGCTTGCCCTGCCCGGCGGACCTTTGTATGGAATCCTCTAATTACCCAACAACATTGAACGAGGATACGCTTATGCGCACGAAAATAGTGGCCACCCTGGGTCCGGCGTCCATGGACCAGCACGTGATGACGGATATGGTCCGGCTTGGAGTCCGTGTTTTCCGGCTCAATTTTTCTCACTCCGACGCGGCCCATTTCGGTCCGGTCATCCAGAAAATTCGTCAGGTCGAGGCCCAAACCGGTATTTGTCTGACGGTCATGGGGGATTTGTGCGGCCCGAAAATCCGCATCGGCGAGGTCAAGGGATCCCCCCTGCAGATCCGCAAGGGCGCCTATGTGCGCCTGGGCGGGCCGGACGCGGCCGACAGGGCCGGAGAAGATATTTTCATCAGTCTGGACGTCCCGGAATTGCTTGAAGGCCTGGAGGTGGGTATGCCCGTGTCCTTGTCCGACGGCATGCTGCAGTTCACGGTGATCAAGGTCATCGAGAAGGACAGATTGTTTGTTCTGGAGGCCACGAACGGCGGTATCCTGACATCCCACAAGGGCATTGCCTTTCCCGGCAAGACGCTCAGGGTCGCGGCCATGACCGAAAAGGACAAACGCGATCTGCACCAGGGGTTGGATATTGGCATTGACGCAGTGGCTCTGTCCTTTGTCCAAAGCAAGGACGACATCGAGGACATCAAAACCGAAATCGCCAAGCACGGGACCTGGATTCCGGTGGTGGCCAAGGTGGAGCGCAAGAACGCCGTGGACAAGCTCGATTCCATTCTTGACGTGGCAGATGCCATCATGGTCGCGCGCGGCGATCTGGGACTGGAATGCAGCCCGGCCGAACTCCCCATAATTCAGAAGAAGATTTTACGCGCCTGCCGTCATGCCCAGAAGCCGGCCATTGTCGCCACCCAGATGCTTTTGTCCATGGTCAAGAACCCCATTCCGACCCGGGCCGAGTCCACGGATGTGGCCAACGCCATGCTCGACGGCGCGGATTGCGTCATGCTGTCCGAGGAAACGGCCATCGGCAGCTATCCGGTGGAGGCCGTGCGTTTTATCAACGAAATCGCGCAGTACGCCGAACCTTATTATTTGGATCGTCTTGGTGGGCCGTACGTGCCCAAGGCGGAAAAGAACCCGCCCAAGTTCATCGCCTATTCGGCCTGCCTCATGGCGGAAAACGCGGACAGCGTGGCCCTGGTCTGTCATTCGACCACTGGTGCCACGGCCCGGTACATCAGTTCCCGTCGTCCGGCTCAACCCATCTATGCCATGACCACGGACGCACGCATCATGCGCTGGATGAATTTTTTCTGGAGCATCACGCCGGTGGAAAGCCCGACAGAGCCCAAAAGCCACCAGAAACGGGCCGAAAAATTTATTCAGGACTCTGGCACGTTCCGACCCGGAGAAAACGTGGTCATCGCCAGCGGCCAGGCCACGCCGGGCATGGGCACGGTGATGACCAATGAAATCAAGGTGTATTACAAATAAGCCCGGAGAAGGGATTGAAAACGAACAGGCCGGCCATGCAAATGACCGGCCTGTTCGTTTATGGCGGGGAAAAGTTGGAGTGGCTGGATTAGCGCGGTTTGGGCATGAAAATGATAGGGCCGGGATAGTCGCGCAACATGGCGTCCGAGGTCAGCAGGGAGATGCCTTCGCATTTGGCTTGGGCCAGCAACATCCTATCGAAGGGGTCTTTGTGGAGCAGGGGCAGATCGTTGATAGTCAGCGCGTGTTGACTGGTGATGCCCAGCTCTGTGTACTGGTTGTCCAGCAGACCGCGTCGCAGCACTTCCGGATCAACCCTGAAATCATTTCTTCCCAGGCTTTTCTTGATACAGATTTCCCAGATGCTGGCCGGGCTGAAAAACAGATCAGAATTGATGTCACCGATTAATTCCGCCGCCTGACGGGGCAAGGTTCCGATAGCGGCCCACAAGAGCATGTGCGTGTCGAGGAGAATTTTCATTCACCGCCCTCGAACAGGCTCTGAATTTCATTTTTTCCCATGGCGTCAAAATCCTCGGGGACTGCAATCTGTCCGCTCAAAAAACCAATCCGCTGGGCCGGCTTTGCCGGGGTTTGATATGCCGTGACTGTGACCATGGGCTTTCCGGCCTTGGCGATGATGAACGGTTCGCCCTTGACGGCCATGTCAATCAACCGGGACAGGTTGGTTTTGGCTTCGTGAATATTTACCTGCTGCATGATTCCTCCGTGTTTGGCTAGGTCGTGGACTAAGTTTATTGGCGGGAGGGGATTTGTCAACGCGCGGCCTTGTCGGCTCCAGGGCGGTGCTTCAAGGCCGGTAGTCAGGAAGAAAGGGGGCCGCTTTGATCCGGCCATCCGGACGCAGTCCGCACAAAAAATATCTGAACGTTGTGATGATCCGAACAAAATCTCATTTCAAAAAACATGGAGGCGGCCACCATGGCCGCCCCCATGTCGACGGGATGCCCGTGCCCCGGAAATGCTTCGCGTTTTGCTCGGGAAACAGACCTAGGCTTCGTTCTTGAGACGCACGAATCCATCGCCGGGCCGCAGGTGCACATCCATCTGATTGAAGGGAATCTCGACGCCGGCCTCGCGGAACTTGGCATCGATGGCCTCGCGGATTTCCGAGGGCGCCGAGGCGGAAAAATCCACGTGCCGGACCCAGAGGCGCAGGATGAAGTCCAGGGAACTGGCGCCGAAGTTGTTGAAGATGACCCAGGGCGCTGGCGCGGACAACACGGCCGGATGTTCCTCGGCCGCTTCCACGAGCAGCTTTTTGACCAACTGGACGTCCGACCCGTACGCCACGCCCACGGCGATGTCGCGGCGGATGCGCACGTCGTTGCGATAGGTCCAGTTGGTGACCTGGTTGGCGATGAGGTCGGAATTGGGGACGAAGATCTTCGCGTTTTCATACGTCCGGACAACGGTGTTGCGGATGTTGACGCTTTCGACCTGGGCCCACAGTCCGTTGATTTCGATGACGTCGCCGGCCTGGATGGAACGGTCAAAGAGCAGGATCAGGCCGCTGATGAAGTTGCTGATCATGGTCTGCATGCCAAAACCGATGCCCACGGACAGACCACCGGCGATGACCGCGAAATTGGTCAGGCTGATGCCCAGCAGGTTCAGGCTGACGAGGATGAACAGCAACCACATGCAATAAATGCCGATGCGCTGCAGGGACGCGGCCGCGCCGTGGTCGATGTTTTTCCAGCGCAGTTGTTCGTTTTCCATGATCGCTTTCCAGGCCTTGGTCAGGGAGCGGACAAGCTGGAAGAATAGCAACACCACGCCGATACGCAGGAAGTTGAAGGAAAAGTCCCCCCAGTTGAGTTCCATGGAAGACAGTTTTTCGACCACGGCGTTGGTGCCGAGATTGATGGTGATCCAGGTCATGACGCCGATGGCCACGCCCGCCCAGACCAAGAGACCAAGAACCGTCATGGTCAGGTCGGCGACCAGGGCGTTCAGGCCGGTTTTGTCCATTTTTTCGACGGCCACGCGGATCACGCTGGTGGTGCCGATGGCCAGCTGCATGGCCAGGGCCAGGACACCCCACAGGGTGCTGGTCAACACGGCCAGATTGCCCCAACCGAGCACGGCCATGGCCACGAACACGGCCAGGATGTAGGGGTGCACGCTGCGGATAAGCCGTTCGTAGCGTAGCTGTGGCTGGATCATGCCGAAAAAGAGACTACTCAGGACCAGCAGGCTGACCCAGGTCAGATGTTCCAGCCATTGAGGCAGACGCAGCAGGTCCAGGACGGCGACGCTCATGGACAAAAAAACCAGGGGCAGCAGGGGCTGTAGGGTTTTGTGTTTCAACACCCCGCGCACGTTGCGGAAGACCCAGGCCAGGGCCTGCACGCCGTAGAGCATGAAAATATGGGTGCAGGCCAGTAGAAACGAGGTTTGCTTGACCTTGCCGGACAGGAACGCGGCCAGCAGGGACAGCCCGAAGGACAGGCTCAGGATTCCAAGGGCGGCCGTGATGCGGCCGCCAGCGTGGGCGTTTTCGAAGATTCTGGATAGAAAGCGAAAGGATACCATGCCGATGATGACAAACGGCAGCCAGAAGAGAACAAAGGTCCCGACCCAGTCTCCGGCGTTCACGGTTTCCGAGGAATATTGGGTGGAGAAAAAGGTTTTCATGTTCGCGAACCAGTCCATCAGTTCCTTGGAGATGTCGGCTCCTGGCGGCGGCAGAAGCTTGAACTCCGCTCCGTCCAGGAATTCCGCCCGCCAGATCAGGGGGAGCTGGGTCTCGAAGGTGGTGATCCACTCCTGGACGCGGTTCTGGATGGCGTCCACGGCAACCTTGACCTTGTCGATTTGGCCCTGGGTGGTTTTGATTTTTTGTCCGACCTCGGTCACGCCCTTGCGAATGGCCAGCACGTCCTGGCGCAGATCCTTGCCCAGGCTGGCCGCCCACTTCCGTTCCAGGTCTTCTTCCAGGGATTGGACCGTGACCTGTTTGAGTTCCAATTCCTTGGCCAGATTTTCCAGGGGCAGGTAGTCCTTGGCCAGGGCTTTTTGCATGAATTTGGCTTCGGCCAAGGCCACGCGCATGTCATAAGGGTTGGTCTTGACCATGCGGGCCATGATTTCGAGCAGCTGAAGCCTGGCCTGGGCAGTTTCCAGGGCGGGCATGAAGGTCGCGTTCAGCTCGTCCAACTGGACTTGCAGATCGGTGACATCCTGCCGCAGGGCTTCCATTTCCTGGGTTTTGGCTTGGAAAAAATTGGCCAGCACGGCATCTTCGGCGGGTGGCGCGGGCTCGGTTGCGGGTGGGGCTGTTTCTTCGGCCCAGGCCGGGGTCATGACGGTCAGGGCCATGAGCAAAAGACTCAGTCGGATGAAAAAGCGCATTGAAACCTCCGGGATCAAAAAAAAGGCCACCCGCTGCCGGATGGCCGCTTTGCATTTGGGCCTTCCAGATCAGAGATATCCCCAGGCCTTGAGTCGGGAGTAGGCGTGCTCGGCCATGTCGCCCTGGGTGACCTGTTTCAGATAACGGTGATATTCCTCGGCCGCGGCCTGCTTGCTTTTCATGTTTTCAAGGCAAAAGCCCTTCATGAACGTGATGCTCGGGTTTCCGGGCAGGCGTTTGTCATAGGCCCTGAAATCCCCCAGGGCCGCGTCGTAGCGTTTGAGCATGATCGCGGCCACGCCGTGCAGCTGCTGGGCCTGGGCCTCGTTGGGGTTGATGGTTTTGGCGCGGGCCGCGAAATTGGCCGCTTCCTGGCCATTTTTTTGAGCGATGTGGCATTTGGCCATCATGAGCAGACCGGCGTAATCGTTTGGAGAATAGGCAAGGCCGTCGGCATAGCGCTCCTGGGCGGTCTGGTATTCCTTGGCGGCCATGGCCTTGTCCCCTTCCTGAAAGCGGGCGAACATGGGCTTGAGCTTACGCAATCTGGCCGTGGAATCCTTGTAGCGCTCGGCGTTCTGGGGCAGGTTTTGCTGCCCTCCATATTGCTGTTGGGCACGGTGCACGGCGGTTTCGTAGCGCTCGGTGCTCATGGGATGGGACGCGAACATGGCCTCGATGGCGCTGGGCTGGCTCTTGCCCATGGACCGCAGCACGTCCATGAGCCCGACCATGCCTTGGGGGGAATGGCCGGATTTGACCATGTATTCCATGCCCAGTTCGTCGGCCTGGCGTTCATCCTCGCGGCTGTACTTGGCCAGGAGCAGGCTGGCGCCCAGACCGCCGATGGCCCCGGTCAGGTTGCCCAGGGTCTGGTTGGCCGCGCCCGCGATCAGGGAGGCGCCCCCGAGCAGACCGGAAATGAGTTTTCCCTTGGACATGCGGGCCGCCGTGTGCCGGGCGTTGACGTGCCCCAGTTCGTGCCCGATCAGCCCGGCCAGTTCGGCTTCGTTGTCCAGTTCGGCCAGGATGCCACGGGTGATGGCGATGCTGCCGCCGGGAAAGGCGTAGGCATTGATGTATGTCGCGTTCACCACGTTGAAATTGTAGGGCATCTGGGTGCGGTGCGAAACCTTGGCCAGTCGCGTGCCCACGCCCGCGACATAGGCTCCCAGGGCCTTGTCCTGGGACACGCCGTAGTCGGCGGAGAATTGGTGCGGGGAATTGACCTTGTCGATCTGTACTTCCTCGCCCTCGCTCATGAGCATGAGCTGGCTTTGTCCGGTGACGGGATTGGCCGCGCAACCGGCGGCCACGGACACGGAGGCCAGGGCGGCGAGCTTGATGAAGTCGCGACGGGTCAGGGTGCCGGCATAGGCGCGGTCATCGAAAATCGAGGTCATGATAGGCTCCTTGCAACGGTTTTCGAGAAAGGAAGTAGCCCAGAATCCCTTGGGTCCGCAACCCGGACCGGAATTATTCTCGGGTTTGGCGGTCCAGGGTGCGATAGTTGAGGGCTTCGGCCAGGTGGGTCACGGTCAGGACACGATCCTTGGCCAGGTCGGCGATGGTCCGGGCAATGCGCAGCACCCGGGTAAAGGCTCGGGCGGACATGCCCAGACGCAGGACCGCGCTTTCCAGAAAGGCGTGTTCGGTTTCACCCAGGGCGCAGTGGCGCTCCAGCCATTGTCCGGAAAGTTCGGAGTTGGAGGAAAAGTGCAGGCCCGCATAGCGCGCCGCCTGCACGGCGCGGGCTTGGTCGATGCGTTCGCGCATGACGGCGGAGCTGATGCCGCCCTTGGTTTGCTTGAGATCCCGGTATGGCACGGCCGGCACCTCGACGTGCAGATCGATGCGATCCAGCAGGGGGCCGGACAGGCGCGAGCGATAGCGCTGGATCTGCATCGGCGAACAGGTGCACTGGTGGTGCTCGTCGCCCAGGTACCCGCACGGACAGGGGTTCATGGCCGCGACAAGCATGACGTCTCCCGGGTATTCCAGGGAAATGGCGGCGCGGGAAATGGTCACCCGTCCTTCCTCCAGGGGCTGGCGCAGCACTTCCAGGACGTGCTTTTTGAACTCGGGCAGTTCGTCCAGAAAGAGGACGCCGCGATGGGCCAGGGACAACTCGCCCGGACGGGGATACTGGCCGCCGCCGATGAGTCCGGCGTCGGAAATGGTATGGTGCGGGGAGCGGAACGGGCGCGTGACCATCAAGGGCTGGTCCGGCGGCAGCTTTCCGGCCACGGAATAGATTTTGGTCACTTCCAGGGCTTCGTCAAAGGACAAGGGCGGCAGCACGGTCGGAATGCGGCTGGAGAGCATGGTCTTGCCGCTGCCTGGCGGGCCGAGAAAGAGCAGGTTGTGGTTGCCGGCGCAGGCGATTTCGATGGCCCGCTTGGCCCGCTCCTGGCCTTTGACCTCGTCGAAATCCCTCAGGAAGACTTCGCGTCGGTTCCAGAGATCGTCCACGGCGCAGATGGCGGGCGTGATTTCGACTTCGCCCAACACGAAGCGGATCACCTCGTCCAGGCTGGAGCAGGCGAAAACGGGCAGGCCTTGCACCACGGCCGCTTCCTGGCCGTTGTCGCGGGGCACGATCAGCCCCCTCGCTCCGGCCGCCCTGGCGCGCAGGGCCAGGGGCAGGATGCCGGGCACGGGCTTGAGCTCCCCGGAAAGGGAAAGCTCCCCGGCCAGATAGAAGCCGGAGAGCTTTTCGGATGGAATCAGCTCGGCCCCGGCCAAAAGACCCAGGGCCAGGGGCAGGTCGTAGCCCGAACCTTCCTTGCGGATGTCGGCCGGGGCGATATTCACCGTGATGCGGCTGGGCGGCAGCCGGAAGCCCGTGTTCTTGAGGGCCGCGAAGACCCGTTCCTTGGCCTCGCGCACCGCGCCCTCGGCCAGGCCGACCATGGTGAAGGCCGGCATGCCGGAGCGGGCTAGGTCCACCTCGAGTTCGATGGTGAACGCGTCGATACCCAACAGCGCCGCGGTGGCGACCTTGGCGATCATGGGCCTATTCCACCAGTTGCCCGATGCGTTCCCAGCGGATGTCGGTCAGGCTGGCCCAGGACCAGTACAGGATGAGGGCCTTGCCCTCGATTTTTTCGCGGTCCACGAATCCCCAGAAACGGGAATCATAGGATTCGTCGCGGTTGTCGCCCATGACGAAATACTTGTCCTCGGGCACCATGACCGGCCCGAAATTGTCACGACGCATGGTTGCATTGTTGGCCGTGTCCGTGTGCTGGATATAGGACTCGTTTTGCAGCACGCCGTTGAGAAAGACCTGCTTGTCCTTGATCTCGATCACGTCGCCGGGCACGCCGATGACGCGCTTGATGAAGTCCTTGGAGGGGTCCTCGGGGAATTCAAAGACAATGATGTCCCCGCGCTCGGGGCCCTGGCGTTTGACGACCATGATGTCGGTGAAGGGAATCTTCACGCCGTAGGCGAATTTGGTCACCAACAGATGATCGCCGATCTGCAGGGTCTGGAGCATGGAGCCGGACGGAATTTTGAAGGCCTGGACCACGAAGGAGCGGATGAAAAAGGCCAGGACAAAGGCCACGATGAGGGCTTCGGCGTATTCCTTGAGCACTGTTTGCCAACGAGGGTTCATGATTCTACCTGCCTATGACGCCGCGGGCGCGGTTTTTATGCATTGGGTGAGGACGGGCTTCCATTTTCGATCAGAACTGCCCCGTGAACGCCCGCGTTGTCCGCGGGACCGCAGCGGTGATGGGCGCGGCGAGGCCATCGGCGCGAGCTGGGCTCCTTTGTGGCGCGTCCACCACGCCTGGCAATCCAAGGGTTCCAGCCGGGTGTCCATGTTCTTGATCGAGTTGTGTCAGTCGTCCGGTTGAAGGGCGGCCAGGAAGGCTTCCTGGGGGATTTCCACGCTGCCCATGCGCTTCATGCGCTTTTTGCCTTCTTTCTGTTTTTCCAGAAGCTTGCGTTTCCGGGTAATGTCGCCGCCATAGCATTTGGCGGTGACGTTCTTGCGCAGCGGGGAGACCCGCTCGCGCGCGATGATCTTGTTGCCGATGGCCGCCTGGATGATGATCTCGAACAACTGGCGGTGGATGACCCGCTTGAGTTTCAGGGCCAGGGCCCGGCCACGATAGGCGGCGTTGGAGCGGTGCACGATGACGGCCATGGCGTCGACCTGTTCGCCGTTGATGAGCACGTCGAGCTTGACCAGATCGGCCTCGCGATAGTCGATGACCTCGTAATCCAGGGACGCGAAGCCCTTGGTCACGGATTTGAGGCGGTCGAAGAAGTCGTACACAATCTCCGAGAAGGGCAGTTCGTAGCTGATGACCACGCGGGTCGAGGTCAGATATTTCATGTCCTTCTGGATGCCGCGCTTTTCCTCGCACAGTCCGAGCACGTTGCCGACGTACTCGTTGGGCACATGGATTTCCATGCGCACAAAGGGTTCGGCGATGGACGCGATCTTTTCCTGCGCCGGCAGGTTGCTCGGGTTGTCGATGTCGAAGGTCTCGCCGTCGGTGCGGGTCACGCGGTAGATGACCGAGGGCGCCGTGGCGATGAGCTTGGCCTGGAACTCGCGCTCCAGGCGTTCCTGGATGACCTCCATGTGCAGCAGTCCCAAAAATCCGCAGCGGAAGCCAAAGCCCAGGGCCTGGGAGGTCTCGGGTTCGTAGTGCAGGGCCGCGTCGTTGAGCTGGAGTTTTTCCAGGGCGGACTTCAGGGTGTCGTACTCGGCCGGTTCCACGGGGTAGAGCCCGCAGAAAACCATGGGCTTGATGGTCTTGAAGCCGGGGAAGGGACTGTCCGTGGGCCGCTCCGGGTCGGTGATGGTGTCGCCGACCTGGGCGTCCTTGAGGTCCTTGATGGCCGCGCACAGAAAGCCGACCTCGCCCGCGCCCAGGGACTTGATGTCCATGGCCTCGGGCGAAAACACGCCCAGGCGGGTGACCTCGTACTTCTTGTCCGTGGCGCACATCACCACGCGCTGGCCCCATTTGATCATGCCTTCGAGCACGCGGAACAAAACGACAACGCCCTGGTAGGAGTCGTACCAGGAGTCGAAGATCAGGGCCTTGAGCGGGGCGTCGGTGTCGCCCTTGGGCGCGGGCACGCGTTCGACCAGTTTTTCCAGCAGATCCTCCACGCCCAGGCCCGTCTTGGCCGAAACCGTGGCCATGTCCGTGCAGTCCAGGCCGATGACTTCCTCGATCTCCTCGGCCACCCGTTCGGGCTCGGCGCTGGGCAGGTCGATCTTGTTCAGAACCGGCACGACCTCCAGATCATTGTCCAGGGCCATGTAGACATTGGCCAGGGTCTGGGCCTCGACGCCCTGGGTGGCGTCCACCACCAGGAGCGCGCCGTCGCACGCGGCCAGGCTGCGCGAGACCTCGTAGGAAAAGTCCACGTGGCCGGGGGTGTCGATGAGGTTCAGGATATAGTCCCGTCCGTTCTTGGAGCGGTACGGAATGCGCACGGTCTGGGCCTTGATGGTGATGCCGCGCTCCTGTTCCAATTCCATGCGATCCAGGTATTGGTCCTTTTTCTGGCGATCGGAAATGAGCTTGGTTTTTTCCATGATCCGATCGGCCAGGGTTGACTTGCCGTGGTCGATATGGGCGATGATACTGAAATTTCTGATGTGTTCTTGTGTGGGCATGGGTCCTGTCGCGGGTGCTTGGACACCCGTGTTGTACGGATAAAAAACGTTTTCTGGTATGTGATTTCCCTGACGTTGTCCATTTCCGGACGGGGTGGAAAAGCGGGCCGAAAACCAAGGCGGACCGCGATATCGCGAGGGGGCCAGGGTGGCCGGACACGTGGCGCGGGTTGGAACTTGAGGTCTTTGGACTTCGAGGATAGAGAATCGATTGTCCCATTACCCGTGACCAGGCTGGCGTCATGTCCAAGCTCAAAGCCCTGTTGCTGCATCCGGATTCCAAGGTTCGTTCCCAATTGCGAGACCTCCTCGACCCTGTCAAGGAAATCGTCGTGCTCGGCGAGGCCGTGTCCTCGTTCGAGGCCCTGGAGATGCTCGCCTTCATCCCCTACGATGTTTTTTTCATGGGCACGGAGCTGCCGCATGGGGTCAGCGGCATGGACCTGGCGGCGCATCTGGCCCAGGGGGACGACCCGCCGGCCCTCATCTTTCTCGCCACCGAGGAGGACCACGCCTTCACGGCGTTCGAGCTGGGCGCGGCCGATTATCTGCTCTGGCCGGTCAACGCGGCCCGTTTTGCCCGGACCATCGAGCGTCTGAGGCCCCTGTTGCCGCGTAAAAAAGCCGCGCCGCCGACCCAGCCCATGCGGGCCGCCCAGGCCTCCAACGAGGAAACCCTGCATCTGGCCCTGGGCGACGACGAGGAGGAGGTTTTCGTCAACGCCCTGCGCCAGGCCTGGGACCTGAACCGCGAGCGTCCGCCAGAGATCGAGAAACTGCCCGTGAACCAGGAAGGGCGGCATATCCTCATCCCTTATACACAGATCGTCTATGTCGAGGCCTACGAGGATTACAGCTTCGTGCACACGGCCCAGGACCGCTTTCTGACTTCCTATCGTCTGAAAAATCTGGAAGCGCGCCTGAAGCCCCACCGCTTTTGCCGGGTGCATCGCAAATACCTGGTCAATCTGGACATGGTCACGGAAATCGCGTCCATGCCCGGCGGCAATTACATGCTGCGCACCGCCGGGCGGAAAAAAATCGAACTGCCGGTCAGCCGCCGCCGCATCGGCGAACTCAAGAAAATTTTGCAACTTTAGGCGCTCACCACCATGAACAGACCTTTTGCCGAGAACCGCCTTCGCCAACGCGGCGAGAACGCGTAGACCACGAGGAACGATGCATGAAGCGCAACCAGCCGCGCAAGGAGTCCGCCATGAACGAACCGGACATGATCCAGAGCGAAGAACTCGTCTTTCGTCCGCTGCCCCAATTGGTCATCGAGGCCAACGTCAACCCGCAGGAATTCGCCACGGCCCAGGCCTCGGCCAGGGCGGACCACCTCGGCTACTGGGAGGACGCGGCCCAGGAACTGGATTGGTTCCAGTGCTGGGACACGGTTCTCGATGATTCCAACGCGCCCCGTTATCGTTGGTTCAAGGGTGCCCAGTGCAATATCGTCTACAATGCCCTGGATCGGCACATTG
>RZYB01000065.1 GCA_009930495.1 Deltaproteobacteria bacterium | reverse complement strand
CCGCGTCGGCGAAATCGCGGCCGTCCTGGCCAGGGCCCTGGGCTTCGACGACGAGCAGTGCGCCAATATCCGGGACTGCGCCCCCCTGCACGACATCGGCAAGATCGGCATTCCCGACGCCGTCCTGCTCAAGCCCGGAAAACTCGACCCGGATGAATGGAAAATCATGCAGCACCACTGCATCTTTGGCTGTGAAATCCTTGGCCCCCTGACCAGCCGGACCGAGGCCCGCAAGAGTTGCCAACTGTGGGACGCGCCCAGCGACGAGGGCAACGAACTTCTCGATCTGGCCCGCAACCTGGCCATGCTTCATCACGAGCGCTGGGACGGAACCGGCTACCCCCTGGGCCTTGTGGGCGAACAGATCCCCCTGGAAGCGCGCATCGTGGCCGTGGTCGACACCTACGACGCCCTGGCCAGCGAACGGCCCTACAAAAAAGCCTTTCCCGAGGAACAATGCTTGGCCATCATCCGCGAAAGCTCGGGTTCCCACTTCGATCCGGCCGTGGTCGAGGCTTTTTTCCAAAACATCGACGCCATCAGGGCCATCCGCCAACTTTGGCAGGACTGATCATGCACACCGCGCAATTTAACCTCGATGCCGACGGCGCCTGGATCAAGGCCTCGGGCACCGTGCCCACGTCGGGCAACCAACTGGCCCTGGTCTTCTGGTCCGACCTGGACGACCAGACCGTCTCGCGACACGCGCGGTCGCTGGCCGCCATGCTCCCGGACGCCCTTGTCCTGGGCTGCTCCACTGGCGGCGTCATCCACGGACGCACGGTCCGGGACGCCACCATCTGCGCCACCCTGATCACCTTCGAACACACCGGGCTCGACTTCGTCCGCGCCAGTCGGGAACAGTTTTCCAACGACAGCCGGGCACTGGGCGTCTTTCTGGCCAGCAAGCTCGACCAGGACGACCTGGCCCACGTCCTGATTTTTGCTCCGGGTTTGACGGGCAACGGGTCCCGGCTGGCCAAGGGCGTGGCCGAGGCCCTGCCGCCAGGCGTCACCGCCAGTGGCGGCCTGGCCGCGGACGGGGAACGCTTCGAGCGCACGGCCCTGCTGATCGGGGACCAACTCGTCGAAAACGAGGTTGTCGGTGTCGGCCTGCGCGGCCCGGCGCTGCATGTGGGACTGTGCAAGGGCGGCGGCTGGGAGCCCTTTGGCATGGAACGCGCCATCACCGCCTCGGACGGCAACCGGCTCATGACCATCGACGGCGAGTCCGCCCTGGGCCTGTACGAACGGTATCTGGGCAGGCATGCCCGCGACCTTCCGGCCAGCGGTCACCTCTTTCCCCTGGCCCTGCGCGAGCCCGGCGCCACGGACTGGGTCACGCGGACCATCCTCGGCATCGACCGCGACAGCTAGGCCCTGGTCTTCGGCGGCGACGTGCCCGAGGGCAGCACGGTCCGTTTCATGCGCGGCACCATCACCAATCTGGTCGACGGCGCCACCCAGGCCATGGCCACGGTTCAAAGCCGACCGGCTCTTTCGGTCGCCCTTCTGGTCAGCTGCGTCGGGCGACGGATGCTGCTCAAACAGTTCGCCGAGGAGGAAATCGAAACCGTGGCCGACGCCCTAGGGCCAAACGCCACCGTGACCGGCTTTTACTCCTACGGAGAATTCGCCCCCGGCGGAAACGCCGCCTGCCGTCTGCACAACCAGACCATGACCGTCACGATTCTGGAGGAAAGGGAATAACCATGCATCGCCTGCTCCTGCGCCAGCTCAAGCGGGTCATGCCCGAACTGTCCGACCCCGCCACCGCGCCGGAGCCCCTGGCGCGGCTGCTCCAGCTGGTGGACGAGGCCTACCGCCAATTCGAGGACGAGCAGGAGATTCTGGACCGCTCCCTGGAAATCAGTTCCGCCGAACTGATCCAACACAACGCCCTGGCCAGGGCCGTGTTTCAATCCCTGCCCGATGTCTTCATCTGGCTGACCACCGACGGACGCATCAAGGATTGCCGTGGCGGCGTCGCGCAACTTTTTGGAACAAGACCGGAAGAGCTCGTGGGCCGTGTCGTGCGCGACTGCCCGGAACTTGGCGATCCGGCCATTTTCCAGCACGCCCTGGACACGCTGACCCACACCCATCTCTTCCAGACCGAATACACCCTGCGCCGGGCGGATCGCGGCCTGCACTGCGAGGCGCGTTTCGCCGTCCTCGACGACCAAACCCGCCTGGCCCTGATCCGGGATATTTCCTCCCAGGTCCAAGCCCGGGAAGCGGAACGGGCCATTCAGGATCGCCTGGACCGCATCATCGAATTTCTGCCGGACCCGACCCTGGTCGTGGACAACGAACACCGGGTCATCGCCTGGAACAAGGCCCTGGAGGACATGACCGGAATCCCCAAGGAGGCCATGCTTGGCAAGGGCGACCACGAATACGCCCTGCCCTTTTACGGCTATCGCCGCCCCATCCTCCTGGATTTTATCGGCAAGGACCCAAGCCCGGCATATCCCATGTACACTGCGGACCAGGGTGAATCCGAGGCCCTGGCCTCGGAAATTTTCGTGCCGACCCTGCACGGCGGACGCGGGGCCTTCATCTGGGCCACGGCCACCCCCCTGCACGACGACCAGGGTACCATCGTCGGCGCCATCCAGGCCATTCGCGACGTCACCGAAAAAAAGCGGGCCGAGATCGCCACCCGCGTCTTGCACCAGATTTCCACCGCCATCGCCGGTGCGTCCGACGAACGCGCCATGCTGGACAATGTCTTCCGCATCCTGGCCGAACATCTCAAAATCCTGGGGGCCTACGTGGCCATCGCGGACCCGACCCTGGGGCTGAGAACCTATCCTTTTTTTCAGGACCAACCGCCAACGGCCAAGAAAGCCCAAACCAAGAGCCCGATTTTTCACCTGATCGAATCCGTCATCCACACCGGCCAGGCCCGGAACCTGCGGGACAGGGGCCCATCCCGGTCAACCCTCGCCCCGTCCAGCTGGCTCGGTCAACCGATCCACGGCAATGGGCGGATTCTGGGCGCCCTGGCCGTATGGCTGGAAGACACGGCCGCCCTGCTCCTGGGCCCCGAGGGCGCCCTGCTGACCTCCATCGCCGACCATCTTGGCCAGGCCATGGTCCACGCCATGACCGCCAAGGCCCTGCGCGACAGCGAAAAAAAATACCGCTCCATCTTCGAAAACGCCACGGAAGGAATTTTCCAGGTATCCCTGGATCAGGATCTGCTCAGCGCCAACCCGGCCATGGCCCAGATTCTGGGATACGCCAGCGTGGACGCCCTGATGGCCGAATCGACTGGATTTCTACGCCGCATGCTCCCTTCCCAGGAACGGGTCGCGCTCCTGGACCGGCTGCTGACGACCAACGTCGTGAACAACCTCATCTTCGCCACCACCCGCCAGGATGGCGCCCAAACCTGGCTCTCGGCCAATATCCGCGCCGTGCGCACGTCCAACGGCGCCATTGAATTCCTGGAAGGCTCCCTTGAGGACGTCAGCGAACGCCGGGCCATGGAGCACGACCTGAACGTGCAAAAAAAGCTCTTCCAGCAACTCTTCGACAATTCGCCCCAGCCCATCCTGCTGCTCGGACCAAGCGGCATTCCCCTGGACTTGAACCCGAGCTTCACCCAGCTCTTCGGCCTGACGTTGCGCGACCAGCAAGCCCTGTTTGAAATCCTCCTCGCTCCGGGCAGGCTGGAGGAAAGCTACGCCTTCCTGGCCTCGGTCCTGTCCGGAAGGTCCGAATTCCGGGAAACCCTGCGCCCGCGCAAGGACGGTCGGACAATACCGGTTTCCATCCTCGGATATCCGTACATGATCGATGACCAAATCGCCGGCGCCTTCCTGGTCTTCACCGACATTTCCGAGCGCAAGGATTACGAGGAGCGCCTGACCCAGCAGGCCCTGCGCGACAACCTGACCGGCCTGGCCAACCGAACCCTGCTCCTGGACCGCCTGACCCAGGCCATCGCCCGTCGAAAACGAAAAGAGGATTACCGATTCGCGGTCCTGATGATCGACCTGGACGGATTCAAGCGGGTCAACGACACCCTCGGCCATCAGGCCGGAGACCAGCTCCTTCAGGAAATTTCCCATCGTCTGAGCAGCTGCCTGCGGGCCATGGATACCGTGGCCCGCCTGGGTGGCGACGAGTTCGCGATCCTCCTGGAGGATTTCCGGACCAACCGCGAGGCCATCGTCATCATCCGCCGCATCCTCAACGATACCCGCCAGCCCATGCGGATCATGGGCCGGGAGGTCGCGGTCAGCGCCTCCATCGGCGTTGTCCTGAATACCGGGCCCTACACCTCGCCCAACGAGCTGCTGCGGGACGCGGACATCAGCATGTACAGATCCAAGGAACAAGGCAAAAATCAGTTCAAGGTGTTCAGCAAGAGCATGTACGACCAGGTGGTCCGGGCCGTGCAGCGCGAGCAGGACCTACACGGCGCCCTGGCCAACAACGAATTCGAGCTCTACTTCCAGCCCATTTATTCCGTGAAAACCAAATCGCTGCGTGGATTCGAGGCCTTGATCCGCTGGAACCACCCCACGGACGGCCTGCTCCCGCCTGGCGCGTTCCTGGACAGCATCGAGGCCGCCGGCCTGGAAATGGACCTCAGCCGGTGGACGCTGCGCCATGGCTGCCAGGCCCTGGGGCTCTGGAAGCGGCATTTTCCGCACCTCAAAATCAGTTTGTCCGTCAACCTCTCGCCCAAGGATCTGACCCAGGCGACCCTGGTCACCTTCGTGTCGGACCTGCTCCGCACCGAGGCGGTGGACGCCCGGAGCCTGAAACTGGAAATCACGGAAACCGCGGTCATGAACGATCCCGAGCAGGCCATCGCCAAGCTGGAGCGGCTCAAGCTTCTGGGAATCGCCGTGGCCATGGACGATTTTGGCACGGGATACTCCTCCTTGTCCTACCTCCAGCGCCTGCCCGTGGATATCCTCAAAATCGACCGGTCCTTCATTTCGACCATGCTGGGCAATCCGGACAATCTGGAAATCGTGCGGACCATCATCGGCCTGGGCAAGATCCTCCAGAAACGTTGCGTCGCCGAAGGCGTCGAAACCGAGCCCCAACTCCGGGCCCTGACCGAAATGGACTGCGACTTCTGCCAAGGCTTTCTCCTGGGCCGCCCCATGCCCCAAAAGGCGGTCATGGCCATGCTTGGCACCCTGGCCCAAAATCGGCACGAAACCGACGGGGAATCGGATTGGATATGAGCCCGCGTCCCGCCCCTTCCGGGCACGGATCTCCATTTCGCACCTACCGCGCCGCCCAACGCCCGGATCTTGTCACGTTTCAATTGGTCATCGAGGAAACCGACCTCTGGGTCGCGGCCCGCGCGGATTTGTCCGCGCCCATGGCCGAGGCCGTGCGCGAACTGCGGGGCCAGATCCAGGCTTACGCCGCCATCCATCCAGAATTCTTGACCGCCCTCGTGCCCCTGGGCGCGGACCCGCGCGCGCCGGACATCATCCAGCGCATGTGCCGGGCCACCCGCCCGTGCGGCGTGGGCCCCATGGCCGCCGTCGCCGGGACCGTGGCCCAGATGGTGGCCGAACGCTTCCTGGCCGATTCGCCGGACCTACTCGTGGAAAATGGCGGTGACACCTATCTCTGTTCCACGGCAGACCGTCACATTGGCATCCTGGCCATCCCGGACCAGGATCTGCGCCTGTGCGTGCCCGTGACCACGGCGGAGTTTCCGTGCTCGTTTTGCGCGTCCTCGGCCAAAATCGGCCATTCGCTCAGCTTCGGAAACGCCGACCTGGTCGTGACCCGTTCCCGCGACGCCTCCCTGGCCGACGCCATGGCCACGGCCCTGGCCAACCGTCTCCAAACCCCGGCGGACATGGACGCGGTCCTGAACCAGGCCCGGCGGTGGGAAGACCTTGGCCTGGACGGAGTCTTCGCCCAATGCCAAGGAAAGATAGGCGTCTGGGGGAAGATGCAGCTGGCTGTTCCGTGAGCTCGCCGGAGCACGTCCCACGCTTCTCCACTGATCACGATTTTCCAACGCGGCGTGACTGTCTTGCCGGACACCCCGCCCCCTTTCTATGCCGATATGCAGATAAAACGCGGGCCGGCCGTCGCCGGGGGCATGAACCGGAACGCGCGGCACCCAAACCCAAGGACCCGATGGACCCGACCTTTCTCTTTCCGGTGCAGCTCAGCCTGCGCGTGGCGACCCTGGCCACTTTTTGCGCCCTGGTCCTGGGGGTTGGCCTGGGCTGGGTGTTTCATCGCTTCCGCTTTCCCGGCAAGGAGCTGCTGGACGCGGCCCTGAGCCTGCCCATGGTCCTACCGCCCACGGTTCTTGGCTACTATCTCCTTGTCCTGGTCGGAAAGAACGGCCCGGTGGGCCGCTGGCTGGAATCGTGCTTCGGCGTCTCGCTCATTTTCACCTGGCAGGGGGCCGTGCTGGCGGCCACGGTGGTCTCCTTTCCGCTCGTCTTCAAATCCGCCCGGGCCGCCCTGGACGGAGTGGGCGAAAAATACGAAAACGCGGCCCGCACCCTGGGGCAGCCGGAATGGCGCGTGTTCCTGCGCGTTTGCCTGCCCCTGGCCGGACGCGGGGTCATGGCCGGCACCATGCTCGCCTTTGCCCGAGCCATGGGCGAGTTCGGAGCCACGCTGATGATCGCCGGCAACCTGCCCGGCCGGACCCAGACCCTCTCCCTGGCCGTGTACAGCGCGACCCAGGCCGGACAAGACAACCTGGCCGCGCAACTGGTTCTCCTCATTTCCGTGCTCTGCACCGTCATTTTGTGGATGTCCGGCCGTCTGCTCGCTCCGAAATGGCCGGTCTAAGGAAACATCATGCTTTTTGTCCCCCGCGCCACCACATCCTCCAACGCCGCCACGGCAAAAACTCCCGCGCCCAGCGCCACGACCATCCACTGCGCCATTACCGCCCAGGTTCGCTCACGGGACACGGCCTTCCAGCTTGACGCCCATTTCAGCGCCGCGTCCAGACGCGTGGCCCTGTTCGGCCCCTCGGGCTCGGGCAAAAGTCTGACCCTCATGGCCCTGGCCGGACTGCTCACGCCCCAGGGCGGCCGTATCGCCGTGCGCGGGCGGACCTTTTTCGACGCCCAGGACGGCATCGACGTTCCGGCTCGCAAACGCAGGGTGGGCTTCGTTTTCCAGGATTACGCCCTGTTTCCGCACCTGAGTGTCCGGGACAACGTGGCCTTTGGCCTCAAGCCCGTTTTCGGGTATCCGCGCCCAGCCCATCGCGCCCGCATCGACGAACTGCTCGAACTCTGCGGCCTGAAGGATCTGGCCGCCCGCAAACCGCACCAGATTTCCGGAGGCCAACGCCAACGCACGGCCCTGGCCCGGGCCCTGGCTCCGAACCCGGACCTGCTCCTCCTGGACGAGCCCTTCACCGCCCTGGACCAGCCCTTGCGCCAACGCATGCGGGCCGAGCTCTCGACCATCCTGAACCGCTTCGACACACCCATGGTCCTGGTCAGCCATGACCTGGACGACATCGACCACTTCGCCCAGACCCTGGTCGCCTTTGGCCACGGCCAAGTCCTGGACGTGATCGACTACGCGACCCGCCGCCAGACCGAATCCGCCCGCGCCATCCTCGACCCGCTCTACCTGGCCGCCCAGGACGCGACCGATCCGTCCCGGCCAGTCACGCCCTAAAGACGCCGCGTGTCCGCCTTGCCCCGCGCCCTGAACGTGATCTAGCGCGGAGGCATGGCCCGTTTTCATCACCTCTCCTCACAATTCCGCGATAATCTTGCCCGTGTCCCTGGCATCGTAGCCGGGAAGGGAAAGCAAATCCTCGCGCATTTTGCGCGTCTGCAGGGTGTCCAGCAAAGAGCCGACCTCGGCCATGGATTGCAGATCCTTGGGCACGACCAGATCGCAGCGCACGGTCTCCACGGGCACGAAATCCAGCCCGTACGACTCGGCGATGGCCCGAAAGCCCAGGGCGACATCGGCCCGACCGAAAAGAACATTGATGGCGCTGTCGTGATGCGTGCCCGTTTCCCGGTCGTACCCCGTGACGCTGGCGCCGGGAATGCCGAGCCTGTCCAGATGCGCGTCCAGCAGACTGCGCAGGGCCGCGCCGGGCTCGCGGTTGACGAGTCGCGCCCGTCCCGCCCCCAGATCGGCCACCGAGCGAACGTCCAGAGGATTGCCGGGCGCGACCATCAACCCTTCCTCGATATGCGAAAAGGCCAGCACCGTGGCCGGACGACCCTGCAACAATTCCCGAGCCAGGAGCAGGTTGCCGTCACCCTCGGCCGTGCTGTGCATGTGCGTGCCGGCCAAATGCGCCTGACCAGCGGCCAGCTTGACCAGGGCGTTGCGGCTGGATGCGAACAGACAGTGCACCCGCACGTGCGGGGCTTGGCGCATGGTGTGCGTGCCCAGGATGGAAAAAGCCGGGTCGCAGCCAAACAGAATGAGGGTTTGATCCAGGCTGCTGGCCGGACTGAGCAGACGGGCCGATCCCGTGCGCACGCTCATGACGCCGTCGGCTGGTTCGAAGCCTTCCAGCAGCAGGCGTTTGCCGGTCAACGGATAGGCCATGAGGCGTCCCCGGATACGGGCCAAGGCCACACGCACCGAATCCATGACGACATCATCGACCAGGGTCACGGCCTCCTCGCCGCCGACTTCCTCGACAAACAAATCCTCCACCGTGCATTGCAGATATTTGGCCAAACGCAGGGCCAGGGCCGTGTTCGGCGTGTATTTGCCGGTCTCGATGTCATAAATGGCCTGGCGCTTGACGCCAATCAACTCGGCCAACTGGGATTGGGACATGCCCCTGGCCTGACGCAACGCCTTCAAATTGCAGGTCAGATTGATTTCTCCGGTTTTCATCATCGCTCCTCGTTCATGTCTTTGGCCGCCATGCCTCGCTACAAATTTTGTCTGGTATACACGACGCCTATATCCAGCCAGGAAGCGAGGCAAGCATCCTCGCACTCTCCTGACAGCCGCTGCCGCGCAACGTGTCGTGACTAGCGCGCTGCACCAAAAATGTCGTTAATAAATTTTAAATGTAATTTTTAAATTGCATTTTGTCTGCTTTTCCTTCATTCCATGATCGGTGTCCGTGCACAGCGGCTCACCAAATTCACCACAATCGCCCACCGCGCCATCGCGCATATTCGGAATACTCCAAAGGAGGGATCATGGCCGCCAACGCCCAGGAATTCGACCGCATCGCCAAGGAAATTTTCGCACCCATCTATCCGGTCATCGCCGAACAAATCCTGCAACGCACCGGCGTCACCCACGGCCACGCCCTGGATATCGGCTGCGGCAGCGGCTACCTCGGCCTGGCCCTGGCCGAGCAAAGCGGCCTGGAGCTGACCCTGTTCGATCAGTCCGAGGACATGCTGGCCCTGGCCCGGAAAAATATCGCCGACCGCGGCCTGGACGACCGGGTCGGGACCCTGCGGGGCGACGTGGCCCGCATCCCGCTGCCGGAAAATTCGACCAACTTGGCCGTGAGCCGTGGCTCGGTATTTTTCTGGGAAAAGCCAGCCCTGGCCTTCAGCGAGATCCACCGCGTCCTCGCCCCCGGCGGTCGGGCCGTCATTGGCGGGGGATTCGGCAACGCGACCCTGAAAGACGAAATCTCCCAAAAAATGGAGGCCAGGGAAACAGAACCGGGCCAATGGCGGGCCTGGGTCAAAAACAACCTGAGCGCCGATACGGTCCGCAAATTCGAAACAGCCCTGCACGAAGCCAAAATCACGCGATTTGACATCGACCTGAACGAAGAAACGGGTTTCTGGATCACCCTGGACAAATAGGAAGTCACCCATGCGCTGCACGATTTGCGAACGAGGGTGCGTTCTCGCACCCGGAAAAACCGGAGCCTGCGGGCTCTATGAAAACCAAAACGGAAAGATCGTCGAACGTTTCCCGGACCGGTATCTGGTCACATACCCCATTTCCATCGAGACCATGCCCATCCTGCACTACCACCCCGGCGGCAAGTATCTCCAGGTCAGCACAACGGGTTGCAATTTCAACTGTCCGGGCTGCATCTCGACCGTCATTGTCCGCGAAATGCCCCAAAGCAGCCGCGCCCTGCGCCATCTTGCCCCGGCCGAGGTCGTGGCCATGGCCGAAAAGCAGGACTGCCTGGGCATCGTCTTTCTGATGAACGACCCCCTGGCCTCCCTGCCGACCTTTCTCCGGCTGGCCGCCCTGGCCAAATCCAAGGGGCTCAAGGTCGGGTGCGCCAGCAACGGCTATTTCACGGCCGAGGCACTGGCCCAGACCATGCCCCTGCTCGATTTCATCACCATCGGCATCAAGGGCCTGACCGACGCCGCCTACCGAGCCTGCGGCGCACCGAACGCGGAGCCTGTCTGGCGCAACCTGCGCGCCCTGCACGCCGGCGGGGTGCACGTGGAGGCGGCCTGCATCCTGCGCCGCGACAACCAGGATGAAATCCGGGAACTGGCGGACCGCGTGGCCGAACTGTCGCCGGACCTCCCGCTCCTGGTCATGCGCTTCATCCCGCTGGAGGGCGCCGACATCAGCCTGGAGCCGACCATCCGCGAAGCCGAAGCCTTTTGCGCCGCGCTGCGCACGCGGCTGCCTTATGTCTATCTGTTCAACTCACCGGGCACGCGCCTGCTGGACACGGTCTGCGCCAACTGCGGACGCACGGTGTATGAACGTGACTTTTATGGCCCCATGGGGGCCAAGCTGCGCACTCCCGCTAGGTGCCTGCCCGTCGACAACCGTTGCCCGAACTGCGGCCAAACCCTGCCCATCGAGAGTTGCCCACCGCGCACGGCCTTCCAGGAAAAGGACTTCGAGGGCGGCTATCCCTTCACCCGCGCCCTGGAAATGGTCGAGGCCATGCTCATCGCCCTGGGCGTGGAGCGCACGGCCGATCTGGTCCGGGCCTGGGAAGTGACCATCCTGGGAGACGGGCTGCAACGTCTGCATCACGACCTGCAAACCCCGCGCGGCTACATCGGCCTGCTCCGTCATTTCGGGGCCGCGACCGGCCGCGAAAAGCGGGCCGATCTGCTGGCCGCGTACATGGAAAAACGGCTGAGCCAGGTCGAAGAGGCCGTGGCCTCGGCCATCCATCGCCCCCGCGTCTGTTATGTCATGGGCAAGCCGCTGTTCTGCATCAATGGCAGACGCATGGAAAACGAACTGGTCCAGACCGCCGGCGGCCACAGCGTCAACCGCGAGATTCCGGGCGAAGGCCGACCCGGCCAAACCCTGAGCGCGGACCAGCTCCAGACCCTGCGGCCGGAGGTCATGTTCGTGTCCGCCTTTCTGTCCAGTCCGGTCGAGGATCTGCTGACGGAATGCCTGGAACTGGACCTGGACATCCCGGCCGTACGCAACCGGCGCATCCACGATTTTCCGGCTCCTGGCTGGGATTTCGGCAGCCCGCGCTGGATTCTGGGTCTCATGCACATCGCGAACAGCCTGCACCCGGAATGCTGTTCCTTCGACATCCCGGCCGAGGCGGAAACCTTCCACCAGTGCTTCTACGGAACACCCTTTGTTGCCGCCGACGTGAACCGATCCTTTGGCAAACCCACGTCCAACTGGCGCTGGAAGGAAACCGCGACCACCTCGCCACTCTCGTAACGGAGTCCGTCATGCATCTGCTTCTCATTCTCGTCGCATGCGTCCTGGCCGCGCCGCTGTCGGCCCTGGCCGAAACCGGAACATCCGGAAACGCGACCTACAGCATCCCCGCCCTGGAAGTCTCCGCCACCGTCACCGACGAGCCCCCGAGCAGTTCCTATGCCCTGCCCCAAAGCGCCAGGCACGGGGCCTGGAGAGTCGGCCGGGAGGACATCGAGGCCATGCACGCCGCCAACCTGTACGAAGTCGTGCAGTACGCTCCCGGAGTTCACGTTTCCTTCCAGGGCCGCAAGCCACAAACTTTGCCAACGGCCGGGGCGGCGGGCTCTACGCCATTATCCTGGACGGAGTGTATCTGCCCTGGACCCAGTCCGGGCGGATCATGGCCGATTTTCCGACCGATGCCATCGAATCCGTGACCGTGGTCCGCGACTCCACGGTCCTGACCCTGGGGCCACTGGTGCAGCCCGGGGTGCAGGAATCGGAACTGCAAGGATTCATCCTCGTTCGGACCCGGACCTCGAAACAGGCCGAAACGGAAGTCCGGCTCGGGTACGGCAGCCAGGACCGATCCAAGGCCTTTGTCCGTCACGGCAACGCCATCGACGCCTTCACCTACAGCCTGACCTACAACAAAAGCCACGACGATGGGCATGAGGACTGGAACAATGGCCATGACTCGGACTCGATTCTCGGGAAGGTCGGCTATGACGCCAGCGGTTTTTCAGCCAACATCGGCCTCTATGTGGACTGGGCCTCCCGCCAGATCCAGCGGGCCACGAACGTCAGCACCACCTGTGATTCGGAGTGGGAATACGACCCGCTGAACACGATCATGCTCTCGGCCACGGCCGAAAAAAAATGGACCCACAGCCAGACCACAAGCCTGGGCTTCTACCTCGGTCAGGTCGAAACGGACTTGATCCAGGAAAGCTACTCCAAGCCCACGCGCCTGGTTTACGACCAGAAGGACCGATCCACCCAATTCGACCTACGCCACGCCATCGCCACCGGCGACAACACCCTGACCATGGGCGGACAGGCCATTTTCTGGGAAACGCCCACCGGGCAGTTCTACTACGAGACCCTGCCCCGCGAGGAAGAACTCTATGCCGGCTATGTTCAGGACGAGTACCGCCTGACCGACCGTCTGACCCTGGACGCCGGGCTGCGGATCGAACGCAAGCACATCACCGAGGGCGTGGACAAATCCGGACCGACCCAGGTCACGGCGGCGGTGATCGAGGACCAGTGGGCCAC
>RZYB01000064.1 GCA_009930495.1 Deltaproteobacteria bacterium | reverse complement strand
GACCCGCAACACCTACGCGTCCCTGGCCGGCAACTCCGGCCAGGGCAGCCTTGCCCACGTCCTGGACACGGTCCGGACCGAAGCCACCGGCGACCTGGAGACGGCCCTGCTCCGCGTCGATAACATGAATCTGGCCGAAGTACGCGACGCCCTGACCGACCTCGCGCCGGGAATCCAGGCCGCCACGCGCCGAGCCCTCGTCGATCAACCACACCGCGAGGCTGGGGAAATCCTGAAACGCTTGGAGGATTCGGCCTTCCAAACCTCGACGCTCCAGCAAGATGCAGCATCCACGTCGGTCGGAAAGGATTATCCCGGGTACTCGGTCTGGGGGAATGTCGCCACGTCCTCCGGGTTTCAGGACTCAAGGGACGTCATCCCATGCCTGAGCGCGCACACCATGAATCTGTTCCTGGGCGTGGATCAGCAACACGGCCACTGGACCACCGGCCTCGCCACCGCCTTTCTCCAGCACGCGCTGGACAGCGGGGACGACGAATCCCACGCCGACATCACCTCCGTGCGGGGCTATCTGCACACCATCTGGCGGCAACGCCTCCGGGATGCCGGACCCTATGTCGCGGCCAGTCTTGGCGCGGGCCGTTCGCGGGTTGAAACCTTCAGGGAACTGCGTTTCCTGGGCCAGGAGGCCGATGCCCAGCACTGGGCCCATGACATGAGCCTTGGTGTCGCCATGGGACATGTCTTCGCTCCGGGAGCGTGGCGCATTCAACCATTTGTCCAACTGACCGGGCTGTACCTGCACGAAAATTCCGTCGCGGAACAAAACGCCGGCGCCATGAATCTGGACATCGACGCCAGTGATGGCACTTCGCTGCGCTCGACGCTTGGTCTGCGCGCCGGTCGGTCCATTTCCCTCGCCTCGGCCACGTTGTTTCCGGAAGCGCGGCTCCAATGGACCCATGCCATGAATTCCGACGCGGCGGACCATATCCGGGCCCGATTCGAAAGCTTCGGACCAGCCTTTGAAATTGACAACGACCCCACGCGCGACACCTTGCTGCTTGGCGTCGGCCTGACCCTTGCCGCCCAAAATCTGAGTGGCGGCATGATGTACGAATACAGAATGAACGATCACGGAAACGGTGAGGATCATCAACTTGGCATTCAGCTCGGCTACCGGTTCTGAACCCCGACCAAGGGCGCCCGTTCGCCCGGAACAACAAAAGGCCCGTCATGCAGCATCATGACGGGCCTTCGTGACTGAATAAAAGTGCGTAACGACTAGATCTTATTCGCGGCCACGGAGAGCCGGGAAATCTTTCTGGCCGCCGTGCGCCAGTGGATAACCTTCTTGCTCGCGGCCGTGTCCAGAATGGAGGTGGCGTTCTGCAAGGCCTTTGCCGTGGCTTCGGTGTCGTTGGACTCGATGGCCAGGCGAACAGCCTTCATGGCGTTCTTCACCCGAGTTTTCATCATTCTGTTGCGTTCGCGGCTTTTGAGGCTCTGGCGATGTCTCTTGAGGGCAGACTTATGATTGGCCAAGGTATGACTCCTTTAAAAATTTACGCGTGTTTCAGTCAGTTCGAGATGTCTCTGCAATCCGCAGTTGCTAGACGACCAAGCAAAACACTGTCAAGCAAAAACTGCCGAAATCGGCGGGTCTACACCTGCAGGCGGCCGAAATCAGCCACCCGGCCCAAGGCGGACACAAGACGAAACAACAGGTTCAATCGGTTGGACCGGAGTTCCGGGTTTTCGCTCATGACCATGACGCCATCGAAAAACCCATCCACGACCGGGCGCAGATCCCGCAATTTGGCCAAGACACCGGTGTAATCCGCCGCCGCGGCCAATTGCTCCCATTCCGGCTCGACTCGGGACAAAATGTGCCAAAGATCGGCCTCGGGGGCCCCTTCGAACAATTCCGGGCGCACGTGCCCTGTCAGCTCCTGGTCGGCCTGCTTGCGGATGATATTGGCCGCGCGTTTGAACGTCAGGACCGAAGCCTCGAAATCCTCTTCGCGCCCAAAGGCGTCCAGGGCGCGAACCCGGCGCCACGTGTCGACGATATCGTCAAAACCGGAAGCCAAGGCCGCGTCCAGAACCACGGTTTCAATGCCCTGGGCGGCCCAAAAGGCCCGCAGCCTCTGGCCAAAAAAATCCATCAAGGCATCAAGGGCCTCGTCTGGAGATAATTTCCAGTCCACCGCCCCGTACCCGGCCTGGGCCATGCCCAGCAACTCGCGCAGGTTCACGCTCAAATCCAGGTCGAACACGATGCGGCAAATTCCCAAGGCGTTGCGGCGCAAGGCATACGGATCGGCCGCGCCCGTGGGCATCATGCCCAGCCCGAAGCATCCGGCGAGATTGTCGAGCTTGTCGGCCAGGGACAAAATGGCGCCGGCCATGGACGAAGGCACCGGCGAGTCCTGCCCGGCCGGGAGATACTGTTCATACAGCGCCTGGGCCACGACTTCGTTCTCACCCTTGAGGCGGGCGTAAATTCCACCCATCTTGCCTTGGAGATCATCGAATTCAAAAACCATCTCCGAAACCAGATCGGCCTTGGACAGGCGTCCGGCCCGGGCCATGTCCCCGGCCAGATCGGGCGCGACGCGGCTGGCGATGGCCGTGGCCAGTTTTTCCAGACGACGCGTCTTTTCGCCCATGGTGCCCAGGGGGCCGATGAAAATAACCCGGTCCAGCTTGTCCAGCCACGCCTCGAATGTCGCGGCCCGGTCGGCTTCCCAAAAAAAGCGGGCATCTTCCAGGCGGGCGCGGAGAACCCGCTCCCAGCCCTTGCGCACCAGCGCCGGCTCGCGGGATTCAATATTGGCCGCGGTCAGGAAGTACGGCAGCAGCTTGCCATCGGCCCCGCGCAGCCCAAAACTTTTCTGGTGGGTCTCCATGCTGGTCAGCAGGACCTCGGCGGGCAGCTCCAAAAATTTTTCGTGAAATCCGCCCAGAATGGGCCGCGGGGTTTCCACCAAATTCGCAACTTGGTCGAGGAGGCTTTCGGACCATTCCACCCGTCCACCGACTTCGGCGGCCAAGCGATCCCCTTCCGTCCTGATGTGGTTCTTGCGACGGGTTGCGCTCAAAATGACGTGACCCTGCTCTTCGAGCACCCGGCCATACTGGTCGGCATGGGACACGGCAAAGGGTCCCGGCCCCATGACCCGGTGCCCCCGGGTGAGATCCGCGCTTTCAAGACCGGCGAAGGCAAAAGGCACGACAGCTGCGTCCAGCAAGGCCAACAACCAGCGCACCGGGCGGCCAAAAGTGCAATCCTTGCCCATCCACTGCATTTTTTTGGGAAACGACACGGCGGCCAGAATCCGGGGACAGGCCTCGGCCAGGATTTCGGTGGCCGGACGTCCTCCCACGGTTTTCTTCAGGGCCAGATAATCGCCCTTGTCCGTGGTTTCGACATATATTTGCTCGAAATCCACATTCTGCGACTTGGCAAAGCCCAGACCGGCCTTGGTCGGCTTGCCCTCGGCGTCGAACGCGATGCGCGCCGGTGGTCCGGACACGACGATTTCCTCGGTTTTCTGCACGGCCGCGACGCCGGCGATGTCCACCACCAAACGCCGGGGCGTGGACGCCGAGGTCACGACGGAAAAATCAAGGCCGGCCTCGGTCAGGTGGGACGTGAACCGTTCCGCCAGTTCCCGATCCAGGTTGGACAGGAAGCGGGCCGGCATTTCCTCGACCCCGATTTCAAGAACAAAATGCGCCATGGAAAAAACTCCTTCCACACGTCCCCGTGGGGACATAAAAACTTAGGATTTCAGGAGCGGATGCCCCATTGCCTCACGCTGTTCCACATAAAGCCGGGCCACGGCCGAGGCCAGGGCGCGCACGCGGGCGATGTACTTGGCCCGTTCGGTGATGGAAATGGCGCCGCGCGCGTCGAGCAGATTGAAGGCATGCGAACACTTCAGGCAAAAATCGTACGCGGGCCAGGGCAGACCCGCCTCGCACAGTTTCCGGCTCTCGGCCTCGTAGGAATTGAAAAAATGCAACAGCATGTCCGCGTCGGAATGATCGAAATTATACTTGGAATGCTCGACCTCGGCCTGATGGTAGACCTGTCCGTAGGTAACATGATCATTCCAGGCCAAATCATAGACCGATTCCTTTTCCTGCAAATACATGCACAGCCGTTCCACCCCGTAGGTGATTTCACAGCTGATGGGCTCCAGGTTAATGCCGCCCACCTGCTGGAAATAGGTGAACTGGGTCACTTCCATGCCATTGAGCCAGACTTCCCAACCAAGGCCCCAGGCGCCCAGGGTTGGGCTTTCCCAGTCGTCCTCGACAAAGCGAATGTCGTGAACATGCTTGTCGATGCCAAGCACTCCCAGGCTGTCCAGATACAATTCCAGCACATTGGCCGGGGACGGCTTCAAGATGACCTGAAACTGAAAATAGTGTTGCAACCGGTTGGGATTCTCCCCGTAGCGGCCGTCGGTGGGACGGCGCGTCGATTCCGGGTAGGCGACCCGCCAGGGTTCCGGCCCCAGGACACGCAAAAACGTGGACGGATTGAATGTTCCGGCGCCCACTTCCAGATCGTATGGGTGCTGCAGCACGCAGCCTTGATCGGCCCAGAAACGCTGCAGATTGAGAATGACATCCTGAAAATTCATGCACGGCTCCTTATTCCACTTCAAAACCCAAATCGGGACATTCCCTTGAAACGCTGGCAAGTCGCCCGCGCTCGGCAAGCGCGGAGATCGCGCTCCGGAGGGTCACGGCCCCGGCCACGGATGGAAGTATTCGGTCACGACAAAATCCCGGTACGTCAACAGCGCGCGAAGCGATTGCCATCGCACGTCAGACCGAGATGACATTGAACAAAGGCATCCACGAGATGACCACATTCCTCCCGCACCCTGGCCGGAGGAAGCCACCCCGCCCATTCCCCTGGTCCGGTTTGGGCCAGGGTCGCGAGCAGGCGTAGGGTTTCCCGCGAAAGTGAAATTTTCTGACCCGTCCCGGAGGGGCAGCGCAGACAGTACAAACCGCCGTCGCGCACGGAAAAAACAGCGCGGGCAAAGGCGTCCAGCGGTCGGCCGCATTCTCGGCAACTCTCCAGGTCCGGCTGATAGCCCTGGGCAAAGGTTATCTTGGCCCGAAACAGGACGGGCAAAAACCAGGATGCCTCGCCGGGGTCATCCAAGGTTTCGAGCATTTCCCGCAGCAACGCGTACACCGACGCGTACCCATCCGGCGTCAGGTCCAGGGATTCGACGAAACGAACACAGTTGCTGACCATTCCCAGCTTCTTCAAATCAGTCTTGAGCCCGGAAAATCCGTGCAGGAGCGTCCCTTCCTCCAGGCAATAATATTCCCGGCGTCTGTCCTGGCTGACTCGGAAACGAACCAGGGACAGCGGGTCCAAGCATCCCGCGAACCGTCTGCGACTGCGGCGCCCCCCAAAGGCGAAGCCACTCAACAGCCCATGTCCGGGTGAAAAAAAGCGGACCCAGCAGTCCGCCTCACGGAACGTGCCCACCCGGAGCACCACCACGTCCTCGGAAAATTCCATGCGCATGGCCCGGATACCGGGCTATTTGATCTCCAGGGTTTTGACTTCGCCCAGCTTGGCCTCGAACGGATAGGCCTTTCCGTCCAGGGTCAGATCCACCCCGCCCGCGTTGCCGAACTTGATGGTCAGGGATTGCGCGAAGGTCAGCGTGGCCGACTCTCCCTTGCGCAAAAAATAGTCCGTGACCTTGCCATCGGCCCTGGCCTGGAGCCAACTGGCGGAATGCGCGGAGACGACCATGCGGCGCCGGCCGGTTGTGTCGGCCTCTGGAGCCGCGTCATCCGGCGTGGCCGCGCCGGCGTTCCCGGGCACGACGCTGTCCGCGGGCGCGGCTTCCGGCGCGGAAGCGTTGACGTCGGTGGCATTGACGCTGGCGGCCTCGGCCGAGGCATTGGCCTCGGCATCGGTGAGCTCCTGCATCTGCGTCAGGGGCGGGGCCTGCACCGGGGACTGCATCGTCATGGGCGCCGACGGCGTGGACGTCGTGGGGGCAACGCTCTCGGAAGCCGGGATGGAGACAGACTTCGTCCCGGATCCGAGAAAAGTGTCGTACGCATACCACCCACCCAGCCCCAGGGCCACGAGGCCAAGGGCCAGGGCGACCCAGGCGACCAGGGGTACCCGTGGCGAATCATGAAACCGAACCGTGATGCGCGGCCCCTGGTTGTCGCCGTGCGGCTCCATGTCGGTGGGGACGGGGTATTCCCGGGCGAAATGGGCGCACAATTCCTGGGCGTCCAGGCCCAGGAGATTGGCGTAGCTCCTCACGAACCCGCGCGCGTACACCGGATGCGGAAACCGGTCCTTGTTGCCTTCTTCCAAGGCAACGATGACCGACTGCGCGATCTTGACCCGTTCCTCGACCTCGTCGATGGCCAGTCCCTTGCGTTCGCGGGCCTCGCGCAACATCGTGCCAATTTCCATCAGATCCATATCCGAGAAACTCCGTGAATTCTGTTCCCGCGCCGAGGCGTTACAGGCGTTTTTCGATCAGGGCCTTGCTCCGCAAATCAACCATGTATTCCTGAAAACGAGCTTCAAGCTTGGGACGCATCAGCACCTCCCGCACTTCCTCCTGGGCGTCCGCGAACTCCCGATTGGAGCCTTCCTTGCGATCCAGAACCTTGAGCACCACCCATTTGCCCTGCGCGGGAAAAGGTTGGGACATACCGCCAATGGCCACGGGTTCCACCGCCGCCTGCCAATCCGGAGCCAATTCTTCCCAGCGAACGTCGGCAATGACGCCCTTGTCTTCGCGGGGACCAACGGAACGGGAGAGGACGGCGTCGTCAAAGGACAGCTGTCCCTGCTCCACGGAAGCACGAACGGAATCGGCCGCAGCGGCGTCTCCCAGGACCAGCATCTGCACGGTCAGAACACGGCTGGTGGTGAACTCTTGTCGATGCCGCTCGAAGTACGCGGCCACTTCTTCCTGGGTGACCACGACCTTGCGGCGGACCATGGCCCCGATCATGCGGTGCTTCATGATATCCTGGCGGGTCCGGGCCTTGAACTGATCCAGGGTCAAGCCCTGAAGCTTCAAGCTGGCCGAGAACTGATCCTCGCTCAAGCGTCGCCGGACCTTGAACTGGCGGATCTCGTTTTCCACCTCCGAGTCCGAGACCTCGATTTTCAGGCGCTCGGCCTCCTGACGGAGAAGGATGTCGTTGATCATGACATCAAGATATCTGGAACGCGCGTCATTGGTCACCACGGCCTGGCCGCCATCGGCTCCAGCGGCGGTTCGGACCACCAGCTCGTCCAATTCCTGCAGGGTGATGATCTCGCCATTGACCACCGCGACAATGCGGTCCAGCACCTGGGCAGAGGCGGTTCCAGGGCCCAAGGCGGTCACCATGAGGGCAAGTATAAAGAAAAAGCCATGTTTCCACATTGTTATGACTCGTTCGGTTGGAGAAATGAAAATGCCCGGGAGCGACCCGCGAGGCGCGCCAGGCTTCCGCCCATCCCGAGGCCTTGTCAAGGGCGGGGCCGCGATTCGGTGCCTTCAGAGTGGCTCCGCTACTACCCTTGAGCGGTAATCGCGTCCAGTTCAATCTTGATTGGCCGCGACCAAGGGCTCGTCATGACTGCCGTCTTCCGGCAAAAGGCGCGCGCGCAGCGCTCCAAGCACGTCCTTGAAGGCATTCAAGGATTGAACAGGGGAAACCTTGAGCTCCAACTTGGCCGGAGGCAGGATGCGCGCCACGGATTGATTTTCCGTCACCCAGGCCATGAGCTTGACGGGATCGAGATTGTGCCGGGTCTCGTCCCAATGCAGCACGGCCCGATCCTCGAACAAATCGACCCGCACCGCGCCCAGCCGCCGCGCGTCCATCTTGATCATGAGCACGGCCACGAAGGTCTTGACCGCCTCGGGCAGGGATCCGAACCGGTCGCGCATGTCGTCGACCAGCTCCACGATGCAGGCCTCGTCCCGACACGAGGACAATTCCTTGTAATATTGCAGACGCTGCTTGCCATCGGCGATGTACTCCTCGGGGATGAGGGCCTGAAATCCCAGATTGACCTCTGGATCGATCTCGGTCTCGACCTTGCCCCCGCGCAGCCGGCGCACTTCCTCTTCCAGCATTTCCAGGAACAGATCCAGGCCAACCTTGCCGATGGTGCCGGACTGGGCCTCGCCCAGAATATTGCCGGCCCCGCGCAGACGCAGGTCCTCCATGGCCACCTTGAAGCCGGCCCCGAGGTAATCCATGTCCAGGATGATCTTCATGCGTTTGCGCGAGGTCTCCTGCAAACGCTCCAGATCGGGAATGACAAAATAGGCATAGGCCTGTTCGCTGGACCGGCCGACCCGCCCCCGCAGCTGATACAGCTGCCCCAGACCAAAAAGCTGGGCCTGATCGACGATGAGGGTATTGGCCTTGGGGAAGTCCAAACCCGATTCGACAATGGCCGTGCACACCAGGATATCCAGTTCGCCGTGCCAGAATTTGTGCATGGTCTCTTCCAGATCCTGGGCCTTCATCTGGCCATGCCCCATGCCCACGCGGGCTCCAGGGACCAGGGATTCAACAAATTCCACCACCCGCTCCAGACCTTGGACGCGGTTGTACACCCAAAAGACCTGTCCGTTTCGGGCCAGTTCCCGTTCCAGGATGGTTCGCAGTTGATCCGGCTCGCGCTCCATGAGCGAGGTCATGACCGGCTTGCGATCCCTGGGCGGGGTCTCGATGACGCTCAGTCCCCGAATGCCGGACAGGGACAACTGCAGGGTGCGCGGAATGGGCGTGGCGGTCAGGGTCAGGACATCGATGGTCGAACGCATCTTCTTGATCCGTTCCTTGTGCTTGACCCCGAAGCGCTGCTCCTCGTCCAGAATGAGCAGGGACAGATTGGCGAATTCCACGTCCTTGGACAGCATGCGGTGGGTACCGATCAAAACGTCGATCTGGCCGCGCCGCGTGGCCTCCACCACCCGTTTCTGGCCGGCCGTGGGCACGAACCGGCTGAGCAGGCCGACATTGATGGAAAAAGGCTCCATGCGCTGGCGAAAGGTTTGATAGTGCTGCTCGGCCAGGACCGTGGTCGGACAGAGCAAGGCGACCTGCTTGCCGTCCAGGACCGCCCGGAAGGCGGCCCGCAGGGCGACCTCGGTCTTGCCGAAGCCGACGTCGCCGCAGACCAGGCGATCCATGGGTTCGGGTTTTTCCATGTCGGCCAGAACATCGGCGATGGCCTTTTCCTGGTCCCTGGTCTCCTCGAAGCCAAAGCTGGCCTCGAATTCCCAGTACAGCTCGGAAATGGGATTGTACTGGAAGCCCTTGGCGATCTTGCGGTAGGCGTACATCTCGACCAGATCGTGGGCGATCTTGGCGATGGCCTGCCGGGTGCGCTCCCGGGCCTTGGTCCAGGCCGATCCCCCCAGACGATCCAGGGCCGGGGCCGAGCCCTCGGGGCCCTTGTAGCGCTGCACCTGGCCCAAACGGTCTACGGGCAGGTAGAGCTTGTCGTCGCCATCATAGTGCAACAGCAAGTAATCGTTGGCGACATTGCCAAATTTGACCCGGTGCAAGCCGCCAAACCGGCACAATCCGTAGTCACGGTGCACAAGCAGATCGTCGGCCCCCAAGTCATCGAAGGTGTCGAGCCCCTTGAAGGCCTTGCCCGCGTCCCGCCGGGCCTTGGGGGCGCCGGGTTGCAATACCGATTCCGGCAAGATCTGAATTTGGGCCCATGGCAGGCGCATGCCCTTGGACATGGACCCGACCAGGGCGAAAAGTCCCTTGGCCGAGGCGTCGTAGTCCGCCTGCAAGACGTGCTCGTCCTGGGCCGCCAGCTGCAGAAACTTCCGGCGCGACTGCTCGGTATGAAAACACAAAATGGTCTGGGCCTGGGTCCGCCGCCATGTGTGCAGTTCCTGCATCAAGGTGCGCCACGGCCTTTTGCGGTCCTCGGGATTCCAGAACAAATCCTCGAAACTGGCCACTGTTTCCTCGGGCAGCTCGATGCCGTCCTCGCGCACGCCCATGACCAGGCTCTCGAACAGGAGCTGCCGGCCCGATTCCCAGACTTTCCGCGCGTCGCCGCTGGATAACAGCAGGCCATGCCGGGGCCATAGCCGCGAATCGTCGCGGAAATGGTTTTGCCACGCCCAGCTGGTCTCCTCCAGTTTGGACCGCAGGTCCTGGGCCTCGGTCATGAGGAAAAGCGTATTGTCCGGCAGCCAGGCATCCAGCCCGACGCAATCCGGATAATACATGGCCGGCGGCAGACGCGGCGTGACCTCGAGCAACTCCTTTTCCAGATCGGCCCGGGTGGCCCGTGAAATTTCGCCCAGCCGTGTCCAGCCGTCGAACAGACCGCGCGCGGCCTCGCGATAGGTGGCCGCGCCAATGCACCCCGCCACGGGCAGAATCCGGACCTCGTCCAGATCGGCCCGGGAGCGCTGGGACATGGGTTCGAACAATTTGATCCGTTCCAGGGTGTCGCCAAAAAATTCCAGACGCAGAGGATGATCGTGGCCAGGACAAAAGACATCGACAATGTCCCCGCGGACCGACACCTCGCCCACGGCCGTGACCATGGACACTCGGGCATAGCCCCAGTTGACCAGGGTATCGAGGAGATCCTCCTGGTCCATTTCCTCGCCCACGCCCAAACACAGGTGCTCGGAGCGCAGCACATCCGGGGACGGCCATTTCTGAATCAGATTCTCCAAGGGCAAAAGCACGCCACGCGCCCCACCCCGCCCCAGGCAATACAGGGCCTTCCAACGCTCCGGCCAGGGAGAACGTCGGGGCTCGTCCACGCTGCAAGCCGGGAATGCGAGCCACTGCCGTTCCCAAAACGGCGCCTCCCGATCGTGGGGGGCGAACAGGCCCGCCAGGGAGGTGTAAAGATGGATATCCGCACTCGGCGGCAGCACGAGGACGACGTTCTTGCCCTGATCGATCAGGGTCTGGGCAAGATACACCTGGGACGCCGGGCCGCTCTTGAAAACGCGGATCGAACGGTCCGGACCGGAAAGAAGCTTTTGGAGTTCGGGAGGAATCAACGCGAATCGACCGGTGTTGGAGGACAGGGAAAAGCCGCCCCCGGTGCGGAGGCGGCTTGCATTGGCGACGGATCGCGGCTTAGACGCGGCCCAGTTTTTCCTGCTCTTCGTTGCTTAAAAGACGATTGAGGTCAAGCATGATGAGCAGACGGTCCTCGAGCTTGCCGACGCCGCTGATATAGTCGGAATCCAGGCCCGCGACCACTGGTGGCGGCGGCTCGACGGTGTTGGCCGGGAGCCGGAGCACTTCGGACACGGAATCAACGATAAAACCGACGATCATGGAACTGATCTCGATGACGATGATGCGGGTATTCTTGTCGTGGCTGCGTGAGTCCAGACCAAACCGTTTGCGGAGGTCAAGAATGGGGATGACCTTGCCCCGCAGATTGATAACGCCCTCGACAAAGGGCGGAGCCTTGGGAACCTTGGTGATTTCGAGCATGCGGATGATCTCCTGAACCTTCAGGATCTCCACTCCGAATTCCTCGTCGCCGATACTAAACGTCACCAATTGCAGCAGGTCGGCTTCCTGCCGTTTGTGTTCATCGGACATTGCCTCGCTCCTTGTTCGCGGTGCAGGGACATTGGGGCTACAACAACCCAAAGAATTACAGGCTTTCACGCGGCAAGGCAACTGCTCTTTGATTTCCGCCGCGCCCTTGGCCGAAAAACGGTGGACAGCGCTTTCCGGGGTGCGTATGGAGCAACGCATCGGCCCGGTAACCTCAAGAATCCAAGGAGCATCGCAGATGGCGAGATACCTTCCCGACCATGATCCGTTCACCATCGAGGAGCAGCTAAAAAACCTGGGCAACGAAGAGCTGCTGGATTTTTGGGAAGAGAGCCAGTTACTGGATAAATATCTCGAACCCGCCGAGGATGAAAGCCTGCCTTCGGCCCATTACGAAAACGCCATACTGAATGAACTGCGTCTGCGTTCCATGGCCAGCTTCTAGCCGGCTGCCGCAAGTCTTCCCAAGCTCCGCCACGCGGAGCTTTTTTTTGGCCAACGCGGCAACGTGACAATTGTGTGACACGACCGATTGCCTTGATCCATGTCCGCGCCTAAAAAAATTTCCGTTTCGGATCATTGGGACAAAAACACCACGAGCCGACCCCGATGACGACATCACAGCGAGGAATGAGCATGAGCTTTTCAATCTTTCCCAAAAACATCCATTTCTTCGAACTTCTCACCAAACAAAACAATTTTCTCAAGGAAGCCGCGTTCCAACTCACGACCATTCTCACCGACTTCTCCACGGTGGACGCGGCCTGCAAGGCCGTCACGCTGATCGAGGCCGAAGGCGACGACCTCAGCCGGGAAATCGCCCGGCTCTTGTCCCAGACCTTCATCACCCCCATTGACCGTGAAGACATCTACCGCCTCAACCTCACCCAGGAAGACTCGCTCAACGCCATCAAGGCCATCGCCTCCCGCATGCGTCTGTACGGCTTCGACTACATCCGCTTTCCAGCCCGCCAGATGGGGCACAATATCCACAAGATGGTGGACCTGACCGGGGAGATGATCTGCTGCCTGCAGGGAAAAAAGGATGTCGGCACCCAAATCCGCGCCATCCACGGCTACAAAATCGAATGCGAGATGCTTTTTTCCACGGGCCTGGCCGAACTGTACGACCAGGAAACCTTCAACACGAAGGAAGTGGTCAATATCATGCGTTGGTCACAGGTGTATGACCGTTTTGAACTGGCCATCGAATATGTGGACGACCTGGGCGACGCCATCGAGGAAGTGGTGTTGAAAAATGCCTGAGATACCCCTCCTGCTCGCGGTCATCGTCCTGGTGGCCCTGGTCTTCGATTTCACCAACGGCGCCCATGACTGCGCCAACGCCATCGCCACGGTGGTCTCGACCAAGGTCATGTCCCCGCGCACGGCCGTGATGATGGCCGCGAGCCTGAACCTGCTCGGAGCACTGTTGGGCGAGGAGGTCGCCCACACCCTGGGCGCGGGCATTGTCAACACCGACATGGTCATGGGCTGTCAGGCCCTGGTCCTGGCCGCGCTGCTGGGCGCCATCGCCTGGAACCTGATCACATGGTATTTCGGCATCCCCTCGTCCTCGTCCCACGCCCTGATCGGCGGACTGATCGGCGCGGCCACCAGCCACGCCGGCTTTTCGTCCCTCAATGTGCTGTCCATCGCCCAGAAAGTCCTGCTCCCGCTGGTGCTTTCCCCGCTGGCCGGATTCGCGGTCAGCTACGTGGTCATGACCGCCATCATGCTCCTGTTCTGGAAGACCAACCGCCGCAGCGTGTCCCACTATTTCGAAAAACTGCAGATCCTGTCCTCGGCCTTCATGGCCACCAGTCATGGCTTGAACGACGCCCAGAAGACCATGGGCGTCATCACCCTGGCCCTGTTTCTATTCCACGAGATCGACACCATCCACGTGCCGCTCTGGGTCAAACTGGCCTGTGCCGGGGCCATGGCCATGGGCACGGCCCTGGGCGGATGGAAAATCGTCAAGACCATGGGGCACAAAATCTTCAAGCTCGAACCCGTGCACGGCTTTGCCGCCGAGACTTCGGCGGCCATGGTCATCACCGGGGCATCGCTGGTGGGAGCGCCCATCTCCACCACCCACACCATCAGCGCCTGCGTCTTTGGCGTCGGCTCGACCAAGCGCCTCTCGGCCGTGCG